>JAHQWY010000002.1 GCA_029856445.1 Promethearchaeia archaeon | reverse complement strand
AGGAATCTGACTAAATGCTTGCAAAAGTGTTTGTTTTTACTCCTTCTTGTTTCAAAATCATGGCAATTGTGTTTTAATAATTTTTTGTTTATATCAATTTCAATATAATAAGGCTCTTCCTTAGAACCTGAAACTGTCGATTTCATAATGCCATTTGTAATATCTAGTTCTTTAATATTGAAAGCTGTGCTAGCTATGTTTGCTGCTCTGTTTATTGTACCCGTCTCTACAAAAGATTTTAATAAAATACTAAAACTTGTTGTTTCAGCTTTTTCAAAAATATTAATTATTTGGGCGGTCTTTTTAACAGTATTTTTCTTTTTTAAAATCTGCTTTTTCCTTTCTTTTTGCCATGCTTCTAATTTTTCATTAAGAGGAGTTGACAATCTTATTTTCTCATCATTATCTATGGTTAGTAGATTTTTGTTGAGGCAATCTTTTATAAATATATTTGCTTTATCTGGAGGAATTACAGCCAAATCATATGAAATTTTATATAAAAGGTTATTCCGTGTAATATCGGGTAAATCAATTATTTTCCAAAGATATAATAAAAATTCTGTGTTACTTTCACGAGGAATTGCTAAATCCATAGATTATTACTTTTTTTTTCTTTTATTAAGTGAATTATTTAAGACTGATTTTTAAGTCTAATTGTGTTCCTTTTAAAGAATCTAAATCAATTATTGATAAAATTCCAGGTGTAGGATGGATTCCTAGAGAATTCATAAAATCCGTTTGGCTTTGAAAACATCCCGAATTTGCCAAAATGATATTGTTATAAGTACCCATATCATTAATGTGAATATGTCCTGTGTGAAAAATATCGGGAATTTTGTCAATTACTAGCCAATCCTTACTAATAGGTGCTAACTGAGTTTTTTTCCCATAGACTGGGGCTAAATGCCTACATTTTAAAAATTCTTTCATGGTTTCAACAGATTTAGTATTTTCCATTCCTGGAATTAACATATTCATATCAAGAATACTATCGCCGTGGAAAATTAGTGTAGAAACATTATGAGTTTTTACAAAAGAAGGATTTCCAATGCAAGTTACCCCTAAATTAATAAGTTCTTGAGAATATTTTTTGGGTACAGCGGGTCTTGGAATAGCATTTCTTACAGGTTCGTGATTTCCTGAGCTGTAGAAGATTTTAATATAATCTGGTATACCTGAGATGAGCTCTGCTGCTTTATTAAATTGATTATAAATATTAGAGATTAGAAGATCACTTTCTTGTGTTGGATACACTCCTATCCCATCAACTAAATCCCCATTAATTATGATATATTTTATTCTACCAGCTCTTTCCCTCTGCGCCTTATTTCCAATTTTTCCATTTAAAAAACCTATAAATCTCTCCCAGAGCTTTTCTTCAAACTCTTTACTACCAATATGAGTATCAGAAATTAAAGCAATAGATAATGGATCTTGAGACTTGTTTGGTTCATAATCTTTTGGAATATCAATTTGAGAAATATAGTTCCCAAAAATTATACCTGATTTACCATTCTCACCTGGATTATAAGTACCTTCTATATAAACCATTTGATCATTAAGAGTTCTTTCAGCGATTTTTACGTTATCTTGATTTTCAGTGTCTTTTCTAATAACTACGTTTATTAAACCCGTAAGATCTTCTAATGTTAGTAAGTAAAATCCATTTTTAGTTATTTTAATTTGATTTACAAGACCAATAATAGATACTTCTATTTTATTGGATAATCTTAAAATATTATTGATGTTATCAGCATTGTGAACTTCTGTTCTTTTCCTCATTAGTGTTCGAAGTTTGTTAAATTTATCAAATGTTAAATCATAAAAATCCTTATATTCTCCGCTGGTATACAATTTTCCAGTAGGATCCTTTAAAATTTCAAATTGAGAATTGTATTGCTTTGCCGTGGGATTAAATGCAATTGTAGATTTAGTCCCTTCGATAATTTTTTTTTTTGTTGTTTTAATAGCTTGAGGATTTAAATCGTTTTTGCTATATTCTAATATTGGAGAGGATTCCTGTTCGGGATTATAGTCATTCATTTTTTCAGTAATAATTTTGGTATCTTTAAAAGAATTTAAATCACTTGTTTTATGCGAAATATGTTCTGCTAAATACTTTGGGGGCTCCTCAAAATGTTCTATTATACTTGAATCTTCTTTAGTTGAATTAAATTCTTTTTTAACGAGTTTCCTCTTCACTACTTTCTTTATTTCTTCATTAGATATTTTATTTAATATATTTTCAGTTAAATGACTCTTGAAATTAGCTATAAAACTCGAATCTTTAATTATTAGATTAATTTTATTAAGAGGATTATCTAGGGTTAAGATATATTCTAGAAGAGAAGGAGTGATATTTATTCCCGAATTTACTAGCTTCTTTACAATGATTTTTTTTACTTCAGTATTTTCTGTTTTCACGGTTTTCCATTCCAATATTGAATTGTATTAAAAATTGTTTGACAAAATTAAATCATTTTTTATTAAAGGAAAAACATGATTTCTTTTTATTTCAATAGGGTGTTATAAATTAGCATTCTCTTCAGATTTATAAATGAAATAGCTGATTAATAAATGAATTTAATTTATGGTAAGAAATACCTATAATAATATCGGTAATTTTCTCTTTACAGTTATAAAAACTTTTTAGAAATGGTAAAGTATGGTAGAAATGAATAAGGAGATTGAGGATTACTTTGCTTCAATCCAAAATCAAGTGGATCACTGCTATGAAATAGCTGAAAAAGCACGTAGTAAAGGATTGGATCCAGAACAGTATGTTGAATGTCCTCAAGCGAAAGATTTAGCTGGTAGAGTTGAAAAATTAATTGGTCCAGAAGGTGTAGCTGAAGTAATAAGAAATTTGAAGAAGAATGGTTTAAATGATGATGAAATCGTTTTTAGGGTAGTTACTGATATATTAGATAAAAAAGTTGGAAATATTGAATCCCTAGAAGAACGGGTAGGAAGGGCTATAAGAGTAGGGTTAGCAATAAAGACAATGGGAGTTGTAAGTGCCCCACTTGAAGGAATTTCAAAGATTTTAATACGGAAAGACCAATTTGGTAAGCAATATTTATCTTTATACTTTGCAGGTCCAATAAGAGCCGCAGGGGGGACAACAGCCGCTCTATGTGTACTAATTGCTGATTATGTTAGAAAGAAATCAAATATTCCAAAGTATGAAGCCACTGAGGCAGAAATCGGAAGATATGTAGAAGAGGTAAAACTTTATGATAGAGCTGTTCATTTACAATATCCTTCTTCTAATCGCGAGATACGACATGCTGTTAAAAATTTACCCGTTGAAATAAATGGAGATGCAACTGAGTTTGAAGAAGTTTCTGGTTTTAGAGATTTACCTAGAATCGAAACCAATAACATAAGGGGCGGAGCTTGTCTTGTTTTGAATGACGGAATCCTATTAAAAGCCCCAAAACTTTTGAAAATTGCAAAAGCTATGAATTTAGAAGGATGGGATTGGTTAGATGACTTGAAGAAAATTACCCAGAAAGAAGAATCCGAAAAGAGCCAAATAGAAAAGATAATAGATAAAGTGGAAGATGTGGAAATTATTCCTCCAAATTCTAAATATGTTGCTGATATTATTGCTGGTAGACCTGTGTTTAGCGATCCCTCAGAAATTGGTGGTCATAGATTAAGATATGGTCGATCTCGGAACACTGGATTGGCAGCAGGCGGTATACACCCTGCAACTATGGGTATTTTAGATGATTTTGTAGCTATTGGTACTCAACTTAGAATTGAAAGACCTGGAAAGAGTACAAGTATTTGCCCTGTTAGTGCCATTGAACCTCCTATTGTAAAATTAAAAAATGGAAGTGTAATTAGAGTTTCTTCGTATAAGATGGCTAAACAAGTATTCCAAAATATGGAATCAATCTTATTTCTCGGAGATATCCTCTTTGGATTTGGGGAATTTGCTGAGAATAATCATAAATTAATCCCTTCTGGTTATGTTGAAGAATGGTGGGCATTAGACTTGGAAAAAAGAGTTAAAAATCAAAAAAATATTGATCCTAAAATATTAAGATTGATAGAAAATCCTTTTATTCTAAAACCTACAGCAGAAGAAGCAATAAAAATATCTCAGGAGTTTAAGATCCCTTTGCATCCCTATTTTACTGATTTTTGGGGGAATCTTTCACTTAAAGAACTTTATACCTTGAGAAATTTCTTCATAAAGGGATTTTCAGACTTAGAAAAAAAAATTGTTTTAGATATTAATGAAAATTTAAAAAAAATATTAGAAAAAGCCTTTATTATTCATAAGGTCAAGGAAAACAAAATTACTTTCACTAAAGCAATGAATCTCATCTATTCAGAAATATTTAGGCTTGAAGATAAAAAAAAAATAAAATTCGAAAAGGATGATAATGTTTTTTCATACTTCAACAAAATTTCTTCAATAAAAATTAATAATAAAGCACCATATTTCATTGGATCTCGAATGGGCAGACCAGAAAAGTCTGAGAGAAAAAGTATGAAAGGAGTTCATGCTCTATTTCCTCTAAGTGATAAAGTTGGAAGCTCAAGATCAGTAGAAAAAGCACTTGAACTTCAAAAAGTGAAGATAGATGTGTGTAGAAAAAAATGTCCGAAATGTGGTACAATTAGCATATTCAATATTTGCCCAAAATGTTCCACACACACAGAATTAGGCTCAATTTGTGAAAAATGTAAGAAAATATATCCACCGAGTGAACCTAAAAATGAACAAAGATGTTCTCAATGTAATGGAAGATTAAAGGCATCCAACGATGCCATTTTTAACATTAAGAATCATGTTAATTCTATATTCCGTTCTTTACAAATACCTTTTCCAAAAAAATTAAAGGGTATTTATGGATTAACTAATCAGTTTAAAATTCCTGAACCTTTAGAAAAAGGAATATTACGAGCAAAAAACAACGTCTTAGTATATAAGACAGCTGAAATTAGATATGATGCCACTGATATTCCATTAACTCATTTCAAGCCAAAAGAAATTGGTGTAAATATTGAAACCCTTAAAGATTTGGGATATGATTATGATTATAAAGGTGAGCCTTTACAAACAGAAGATCAAATTATTGAACTAAAAGTTCAAGATGTAGTCCTTTCGAATGATTGTGGTCAATACTTTATTAAAGTCGCAAATTTCTTAGATGATGAGTTAGATTATTTTTACAAAATGAATCGTTTTTATAACGTTGAGCGCACAACTGACTTAATAGGTCATCTTGTAGTTGGATTAGCACCACATACTAGCGCAGGAATAATTGGAAGAATAATTGGTTTTACTCCAGCTAGATCTATCTATGCACATCCATTCTGGCATAATGCAAAAAGGCGTAATTGTGATGGAGATGAAGATGGTATTATGCTTCTAATGGATCCTCTTTTGAATTTTTCACGCTATTATTTACCCAGTAAAATAGGAGGGAGGATGGATGCTACATTAGTTATTAGCACATTATTAGATCCTAATGAAATTGAGACAGAAGCTCATAATGTTGATACTTCCTTTCGTTATCCCTTAGAATTTTATACTGCTACACTAAAGTACACTTCTCCTTCAAAAATAGAAAAAATGATGAATCTTGTTAGTAGTCGTTTAGGTACTGCGAAACAATACGAGGATATTGGTTTTAATATTCCAACTAATGATATTAATGAAGGTCCTAAAACTACAGCATATAAATTATATGAATCAATGGATGAAAAAATAGACGCTCAATTACATTTAGGAAAAATTATTAGAGCTGTAGATGTAAAAAAAGTTGCAGAAAAAATTTTAGCAACGCATTTCAATCCAGATATTATAGGAAATCTTAGAAAGTTTAGTGTTCAGAAATTTAGATGTGTTAAATGCAATGCAAAATATCGAAGACCACCTCTTTCAAACGCAGGGAAATGTCCTAAATGTGGAAATAAAATAATATTAACTGTAAACCGTGGAGGAATTGAAAAGTATATTCCAAGAGCTTTACAATTGTGTAAGAATTATAATCTTGATGATTATACTATTCAAAGAATGGAATTAATTGAAGAATACGTAGAGAGCTTAACTAATAATCCTAAGATTAAGCAACATAAATTAGGGGACTTCTTCTAGTTTGCTGATTTCCTAAATCGATAGATCTAAAACTTAAGAACAAATTCTTCAATGTTTTTTAGATCTTATATAATATTTTGATATTCCTTGATTAGATAAACTTCGAAGAATATAGTATTATTAAGGTTTGAAATTGCAGGAGGTGGGATTCGAACCCACGAAGACCTATGTCACTAGAACCTCAGTCTAGCGCCGTTAATCGCTTGCTCAATTCAATAAACTAAGCTTAGACCAGGCTTGGCAACTCCTGCTTTATAGAGATTTATTAACTTCTTTTCCGAAGAATAAATAGTATAGACGATATTGAATTTAGATAATGTATACAATTTTTAAAACCTTTTTCCTTCATTGTAGTAAAATATTATTTTAGATACTAAGTTCGAATTTCACTTGGTATTTGATTTATTTTTTAAACAAAATCTCTTAATATTAATAAGGTGAAGGATTATCTTTTTCTATAAATTTTTAAGATAAACCTATTATTTAAATATTAAATTTTAGTTAATTTTTAATGCATTAAAAAATAAATTCTTGAGGTTTATAATTTTATGTCAGTTGATCGCGATAAACTAGAAGCAATGCTGAAATGGTATAGGCAGGAAGTTGGGAAAAATTTGATTGCTGCTATTATTGTAAACAGAGAAGGTTTAGTTATGGCTGCATTAAAAGGAGAATCAGAAGCAGAAGTAAAAGAAGATGTAATTGGAGGTGTTAGTGCTTTAGTAGAACCCGTTCTAACTAGAATCACTGAAGAATTTAGTTCAGGTGCTTTTGGGACTGGTACTTTCGATACAGAAGAACAACGTATTATTTTTTGTGAAGCAGGACCAGAAGCCATCTTTGTAACCGTATTAGAGTCGATTGCTATGGTCGATCCAATCTTTCCATATGCTTACTTAGCTGCAGAGAAGATCGCTCGAATTTTTGATGGAAGAACAGTAAGTCCTGTAATTCCAAAACTTATTTCAGACAAAGATGTTCAAAATATTGAAAGAAAAGTGGATACACTTCAAAAAATTAAGATAAAATCAGGGGAATATGCATACAAACTAATTTTGGGGGGGGAGGGGGGAGTAGGGAAAACAAGTATGGTTCACCGTTTTGTAGAAGACTCATTTCATACTGATTATAAATCCACAATTGGAACATCCATAATGAAAAAGGAATGTGATTTCGATGGTTTAGAATCAAAAGTCCGCTTTGTTCTCTGGGATTTAGCAGGACAAGCCCAATTTAAGCGTGTAAGACAATCTTATTTATCTAATGCTGAAGCAGGTATTTTGGTTTATGACGTAACCCGTAAAGATACTCTTGATAATTTAGAAAATTGGTATAATGAAATAAAAGAGGTTTCACCGAATATTTCCTTAATTTTAGTTGGAAATAAAATAGACTTGACAGAAGATAGGGTCGTTTCAACTGAAGCAGGCGAGGCATTAGCAAAAAAGTTAAATCTTTCTTATATCGAAACCTCAGCCAAAACAGGGGAAAACATTAATGATGCATTCAAAATGCTTGCTTTACAAATAATAAAGCAATTTGTTTTTACTGAGGAAGTGTAATTAGAGCCTCTGGGGGGAATTGAACCCCCGACCTTCAGATATTTCTTCTAAATTTGAATACGAATCTGATGCTATACCACTAAGCCACAGAGGCAAAAATATATTAAAAATATGAATCTATTCAAAAATTATAATAGTTAAAAAATTTTAAATTTTATCTAATGAATAAGGATCTTCGGATAGGAAATCTCGGTGAAAATAAATTAATAAAACTTATTGAAGATTTGATATTAAAGAAAACTGGAAAAGTTTTATTAAGAGATGATTCTTTTTTTTTCAATCCTAAAAGCAGAAATGTGGATGATAAATTGGTTTTGAATTCAGATATGCTAGTTTTCACAACTGATATTCCACCTCTAATGAATTTTTATCAAACTGGAAAAAAATCAGTTATAATGAATATCAGTGATTTAATAGTTAAAGGTGTTGAACCTAGGGGAATGATCATATCCTTAGGCTTACCAAAAGAACTAAAAAAAGAAGAATTCATTGATATTATTAATGGAATAATCGATTGCTCTGTAAAATTTAATCTTAGATATATTGGGGGAGATATCAATGAAACTAAAGAATTAATAATAAATCCCACAGTATTTGGATTTAAAAATCCCTCAGATATAATTTTTCGAAATGGATTACATCTTGATGATATTTTGGTAGTGAATAATAAATTTGGATTAACTGGAGTGGGATTTGATATTCTCTTAAATAGGAATGGGGATCTTGAAAGTTTTCCAGATTATAGAAGATCAATAATGAGTGTCTTAGAACCTAATATCTCTGGAAATGAAGCGTTAATATTATCGGAAAAAAAGCTCGCAACTTCAAGTATTGATTCATCCGACGGGCTATCTAAGTCTTTACACGATTTAATATTATCAAATCCAAATTTAGGCTTTGAAATTGCTTTTAATGATAATTTAATTGACCAAGAAGCTTTAAAATATTCTCAAGAGTATAATATTCCGTTAGTAAATCTGGTATTTAATGGGGGTGAAGAATTCATTCATTTATTTACTATAGCCGAAAGAAATTTTTCCAAGGCTAAAAAAGAAATACAAACAAGAGGTGGAAAACTTTTCAGAGTTGGCAAGGTGATATCTGGTGAATATATATATATCTTAGAAGAAAATAAAAGAAGTGAATTAAAGGCCTATGGGTTTGAGCATTTCAGTAAACCAGCTTAAAAGATGATTGGTTTATTAAAAATTATTTAAAAATGAAAGAAGAGACACTCTATAAAATAAAATTTTTATATTATAATTGATTTATTGCAAATACTATCTTTACCTATTTGTAAAGTAATAGATTTAAGAAGGGCTATTGGCGCAGGCAGGTAGCGCAACAGGCTTTTAACCTGAACTTTATGAGGGATCCTCTCATGAAAAGGAAGGTCAGGGGTTCAATTCCCCTATAGCCCGTTATTCAGGTAAATAAGTTATCTATAAATATTTTGTCCTTCAAATTTCATCATATCCCAAATTACTCTTTCTAAAGATTTCCTGAATTTTAATATTAATAATATTTGAGAATATGATCTAAGGATTTTGGTTTAATAATGCTGATCTATTGATTCTCTGCAGAGAGGGAACTAATTTTTTACCTTTTCGTTAAAACTTTAAATATTTTGGTAAATAAAATCAGGTAGTTTAAAATAAAAATAAAGATAAAAAGGAGGTTTTTATAAAAATGGAATATGAACAAATAATTTTCCAAGCCTCAGATGAGGTTGCAACAATCACTTTAAACAGACCAGAACGTTTGAACGCTTATACTTGGCAAATGGGGATGGAGGTTTGGGATGCACTTATGAAAGTTGAAAATGATCCTAATTTACGGGTTACAATATTAACTGGTGCAGGAAGAGGATTTTGTGCTGGTGCTGATCTATCGGGTGGTGCTACGACATTTGATGGTTCAAATAGGCCACGTGAGATAGATGAAAGGGCCAGACGTGAAGGAAGTATTACTAGACGGTACTTTTTGTTGATGAAGCCTGTAATAGTTGCAATTAATGGTCCTACTGTTGGGATCGGTGTCACATTTATTTTACCCTTTGATATACGAATTGCTTCCGAGAGTGCACGTATAGGAATTGTATTCAATCGACGTGGTTATTTACCTGAGATTTCATGTCCCTGGATTTTACCTCGTATCATTGGAATTAGTCGTGCTGCGGAATTAATGTATACTGGCAGAATCTTAAATGCTCAAGAATCTTTAGAGTATGGCCTTGTTAGTCGAGTAGTACCTGATGATAAATTAATGGATACCGCCCGAGAAATAGCTGATGAAATATTATTAAGTGCGCCTGTAAGTACAGCTCTTACAAAGAGAATGCTTTATCAATTCCTTTACGAGACAGATATAGATAAGGTAGAGAGTATAAATCATAGATATACACGCTGGACAGGTAAACAATCAGATGCAAGAGAAGGAATAATGTCTTTTCTTCAAAAAAGAAGACCTAAATGGAATTTGAAAGTGCCAGGAGATTTACCCGATTTTTTTCCTATAGAGTGATATTAACGTTGGTATTAAATTTAAAGGCAACAATCCTTTAATTTATTCAGGTTTATTATAAATGATATTTGAGAATATGCATTTTGAATTTCAATTTAGTTCATTATCCCAACTCATCTTTTCAAGTATTTAACCAATTTTTTACCGTTAATGACCCAAACGTAAGAAATTATACGTATTGGTAAGAATATTGTATATACCTGAGGTTCAATTCCCATATAGTCCATACAAATCTAAATGTGAATAAAATATTTTTTTAAGTAAAATTTATGAAATTTCTATTTTTATAATTACATAAAGAGAACCCTTACTATTATTAAATATGGCATTTTCAGATTTCAAATTACCTTCTGATGAACCTGAACAATTATTAGTTAAATCACAAGATATCTCCGATCCAAATTTTGGAACTGAGCCAGAAAATAGAAGTTTACCCAAGCTTTTAGAATATGGAGTAATAAATTTAGATAAACCAAGTGGTCCAACTAGTCATGAGGTGGTATCGTGGGTTCGGAAAGTATTAGGAATCTCAAATGCAGGTCATGGAGGAACGCTAGACCCAAAAGTTACTGGAGTATTACCTTGTGCCCTTGGAAGAGCCACACGGGCATTATCTTCATTATTGAATGCTGGTAAAGAATATGTAGGTGTACTTTATCTGCACTCTCCTGAAAAATTAATGAGAATCGAAAAAATATTTAAATTATTCACTGGTAAGATTTATCAAAGACCTCCACTCATATCATCAGTAGCTAGAAAACTTAGAGTTAGAGAAATATATTATAGTCAAGTTATTGAAGTAAAGAATAATCATGTCTTATTTAGAATAGGGTGCGAAGCGGGAACTTATATACGAAAATTTTGTTTTGATATTGGAGAAGCTCTTTGTTCAGGTGCCCATATGTTAGAATTAAGAAGAACTAGAGTTGGGAATTTTACAGAAAATGATAATCTCATTACTCTCCAAAATTTGAAAGATGCCTACACCATATACCAATTGGAGAACGATGATCATTATTTAAAAAAAATTATATTTCCAATGGAAAAAGTTGTTTCTCATCTGCCGAAAATATATATTCGAGATACAGCCGTTGATGCAATATGTCACGGTGCAGATTTAGCTTCAGCTGGAATATGTTATATTGATGCTCGAATTACACCTTCCCATTTAGTTGCTATAATGACTTTGAAGAAAGAGTTGGTTGGATTTGGTACTTCTTTAAAGAATGCTATGCAAATGTATAAAGCTAAGTCGGGAATATTAGTAAAAACAAATAAAGTTTTTATGGATAGGGGAATCTACCCTCGTTGGAATGAAAAAAAATAAATTTATTAGTTTTATATTGTTTTTAATCATGGAAAATAATAATCAACATTATTATAGTGAATTTCCAGAGGTAAAGGTAAGGATCCATACAATTTCTGAAAGTCTGAGAAAGCATCTTTATATTTTTAAAACTATCACAGGTGTATTTTCTTTTCATAAAATAGATTTAGGGACAAAAATATTGATTGAAAACATAGTGATTCCTGAGGAACCTAGCGTTTTACTTGATTTAGGATGTGGATATGGGGCTATTGGAATTGTATTAGGTTATGAATCACCTGAAAGTCTAGTATATTTAATTGATATTAATAAACATGCAATATGGTGTGCTAAAGAAAACATCAAAATAAATCTAAATACAGAAAAAAAAAGGATTCGAATATTACATGGTAATTATTTTGAACCACTTAAAAAAAAAAATGTAAAATTTGATGGAATTTACATGAATCCTCCAATGCGAAAAGGGAAGAAGGATTTTTTGAGGTTGATTCAAGACATTCCGAATTATTTAAAATCAAAAGGTTCTTTTCAATTTGTTATTAAAAAAAAAATGGGAGCACCTCATATATTAAATTATATTAGTAAAAATTATCCAAATAATAATATTGAAGTAATTTGTAAAAGAAGTGGCTATTGGGTTTTTAGATTTTTTCAAGTGAATTAAAAGGTATTCACCATTCAGAATTGATTAAAAAATCAAGAAAATTGGTAAAATTTTTTAGAAAAGCATAATTTCTTTATTTATTAATAGTCATATAAGAGGATTTTTCCTTGACTAAGAAAAAAAGAATAGACGTCTTATTACATAAGTTTGTTCCTCAACATCTTCTTTTAACTAAAGAAGAATCTCTTGAACTCTTAGAAAAATATAAAATAGAACTAACTGATTTACCTCAGATATTTGAAAAAGATCCCGTTGCAATTGCTATTGGAGCAAAGGAGGGAGATATCATTAGAATAATCCGAGACTCGCACACCACAGTAAAAAAGATAGATTATTATCGTTATGTGAAGAAGGAAAAAGGATAAATTGTAATTTTTAATAAATTTTAAATTAAACTTGTAAGGTATGAGAGATATTGAGTACTGAAAAATTATCCAATGAAGATAAATGGGTTGTATTAAAAAGTCTTTTTGACGAGAAAGGTTTGGTTCGTCAGCATTTAGATTCTTACAATGGGTTTATTGAATATGAAATGCAATCCATAGTAGATGAATCTGGAGAAGTTATACCTGATATTCCTGGTTTCAAAATTAAATTTGGTAAAATTAAAGTTGGAATGCCAAAGGTCAGAGAAGCTGATGGGGCAACTATGGAAATTACTCCTATTGAAGCAAGAATAAGAGAATTAAGCTATGCTGCAGATATTACTTTAGAAATGACCCCAATTACTATAGATGAGCGGACACAGAGAGAAGAAGCAGAAGAAACTCTTGATATTTATATCGGTAAAATTCCGATAATGTTGAAGAGCTGTCGTTGCCCTTTAGAAAGCTTATCAGAGCAGGAACTAATCAATCGGGGAGAAGACCCATTAGACCCCGGAGGTTATTTCATCATTAATGGAACGGAGAGAGTTTTAGTGACACAGGAGGATTTAGCACCTAATAGAATTCTTGCAGAAGAAGCTAGTAGAAGTTCGAGTGCCACTCACCAAGCAAAGGTATTTTCGACGAGAAGTGGATTCCGCGCACCTGTAACGATTGAAAGGAAAAAAGATGGTAATTTAAGAGTCTCATTTCCCTCGGTACCTGGTAAGATCCCACTAGCCATTCTTATGAGATCTCTTGGTTTACATTCAGATAGAGAAATTTTTGAAGCTATATCTGAAAATGATGAAATCCAAAAAGAATTGATCCCTGTAATAGATGTAGCTTCCGAGATCCAAGTATTGAAGGATCCAGAAAAATCTCAACAAAACGCTCTTGATTATATAGGAAAAAGAGTAGCTATTGGGCAAACCAAAGATTATCGTATTAGACGAGCACTTCAGGTTCTAGATAGATATTTATTACCTCATATTGGAAATGCTGAAGAGGATAGAATCAAAAAAGCATATTATTTAGGCCAAATGGCACAAAAAGTGATGGAACTTGCTCTAAGATTAAGAGAACCAGATGATAAAGATCATTATGCAAATAAAAGGTTAAAATTAGCAGGAGAATTATTTACTGGTTTATTTAGAGTCGCTTTTTTAAATCTTGTGAAAGATATTAAGTATCAATTGGAGAGAACTGCTGTTCGAGGAAGAGCGCCAAATATAAAAACTGCGGTAAGAGCAGACGTAATAACAGAAAGAATTAGACATGCGCTAGCTACAGGAAATTGGGTCGGAGGTAAGGCAGGAGTAAGTCAATTATTAAATAGGAATAATCATGTTGGCACATTGAGTCATTTAAGAAGAGTTATCTCTCCTTTAAGTAGAAGTCAACCTCATTTTGAGGCTAGAGATTTGCATCCAACTCAGTGGGGAAAAATTTGTCCAGCAGAAACCCCTGAAGGACCTAATTGTGGTTTGGTAAAAAATCTTGGATTAGCCTCCATTATTTCTGTAGGAACTGATGAGAGAATAATTGAAAATATATTATTCGATTTGGGAGTAATTCCTATTAATGAAGTTAAAAATGTAAAAGGAGATAAAGTAAAAGTATTTCTTAATGGAAAATTAGTTGGCATCCATCAGCAATATAATCCTTTTATTAGACAACTTAGAGAAAAGCGTAGGAAAGGAGAAATAGGACAACATGTAAACATCGGGTATTATCATGATTCTAAAGAAATTCAAATTAATTGTGATGCTGGAAGAGCAACAAGACCACTTTTTGTATTAAAAAATAAAAAAACATTGATTCTTAAGGAAGATATTGAGAAGTTAATACAAAATAAATATATATGGTCAGATTTAGTTCAAAAGGGTGTAATTGAGTATTTGGATGCTGAGGAAGAAGAAAACGCATATATAGCTATGTTTGAAGATGACATAACGAGTGAACATACTCATTTAGAAATTTCTCCTGCAGCAATTCTTGGAATTTGTGCTTCTATTATTCCATTTCCAGAGCATAATCAATCACCAAGAAATACATACGAAGCTGGTATGGTAAAACAAGCATTAGGTTTATTTGCTGCGAATATGCATCTCAGACTTGATACAAGAGGACATACATTACATTATCCTCAACAACCTTTAGTAAAAACAAGCCCAATGGAGATTATTGGCATTAATAAACGACCAGCGGGACAAAATTTCGTTATTGCAATGATGAGTTTTGAAGGTTTTAACATAGAAGATGCTATAATAATTAATAAAGCATCTATTGAGAGAGGTCTCGCTCGTAGTCATTTCTTTAGAACTTATGATGCTGAAGAAAGAAAGTATCCAGGAGGAGAAGTTGATAAGTTTGAGATTCCAGAAAGAGGAGTGAGAGGTTTCAAATCTGCTGAATCTTATAGGCTTCTTTCAGAAGAAGATGGTATAATAGAACCAGAAACTCAAGTTAATGGAGGTGATGTTCTAATTGGAAGAACCTCCCCGCCTAGATTTATTAAATCTTATGAAGAATTTGAATTGATGCAACCTAACCGACGTGAGACTTCTAAAAATATGAGGCATAATGAACAAGGAATAGTTGATACTGTAATTATTTCAGAAACCGTTGACGGAAACAAACTGGTGAAAATAAAAGTGAGAGATCTAAGAATTCCAGAATTGGGAGATAAATTTTCTTCACGTCACGGTCAAAAAGGAGTTCTTGGACTAATAGTTGACCAATCTGATATGCCTTATACATCATCGGGTGTAATTCCTGACATTATTGTTAATCCCCATGCTATGCCTTCAAGAATGACCCTTGGACAATTATTTGAGGGGATAAGTGGTAAAATTGCGTGTGCTAATGGGAAGTTAGGTGATGCTACTGCTTTTGAATGGACGGATATAACTAAACTTCAAGAACAATTGGTAGACTCCGGTTTTGAATTTAATGGTAGAGAAATAATGTATAATGGAATAACCGGAGAAAAGTATGAAGCTGGTATTTATTGCGCACCGATTTATTATCAAAAGTTATATCATTTGGTTGCTGATAAACTTCATGCTAGGGCACGTGGTCCTGTTCAGATATTGACAAGACAACCAACAGAAGGCAGAGCAAGAGAAGGTGGGTTACGATTTGGTGAGATGGAACGAGATTGTCTTGTAGGTCATGGATCTGCACTATTATTGAAGGAGAGGCTTTTAGATGAGTCTGACAGAACTGTTATATTAGTTTGTGAAAAATGTGGACTTCTAGCTGTTTATGATCGAAATCGAGACAAGAGATATTGTCCTGTGTGTGGAGAAGGAACAATTATATCGAAAGTAGTTTGTTCCTATGCGTTTAAGCTATTATTACAAGAAATGATGTCCTTAGGATTGGCACCACGACTTAAATTGAAAGAAAAAATATAAAAAAATTTTTTTAAATATTAATTTTGCCAAGTTGATTAAGTTTTACTTTAATCATATATAATTACTATTTCATATTCAAAGATAAATGTGTATAGTTCTGGTATTATTGTAAATAGTATATATAATATGAATAAAAGCAACAAAGATATCCAAAGTGCATTATCCCATGGTACATCAATTAAAAACTTCACTAAGAATAAAAGTAATAGAAAGCCGATAACTGGTGAAAGTAATATTAAATAATTAAATCCCCCATCATCAATTGCATTCCTTAACTCTGCTAAGGCATCTCCTATTGCAGCCAATACTGCAGTTACTGCGTTTAAAACAATTGGTACAACTAAAACTATCAGAAAAGCTAAGAAAAGGATCATAAACTTTTTACTTGAAGCCTTAGTTTTCGACTCTAAAAGAAGAACAACAATGTATATTATTAATGCTACAATTATCGTTGCCAGGATTAACCATATTATAAAAAATACAGGTTCTACGTCATCTTGAAATAACATTTTAATAACCTGAGAAAATTTATTTTAAGATTTAATAATAGAGATAATACATTTTTTCTTTTTAAATATTAAGAACTTAAATTATAAATGATAAATATAAGACATTTTCATTAAGGGATTAAAGATTTTCTCATATTCCCCAGCTTAATAAAAAAAAGTGAATAGAAAAACCTAGAAATACTGATGCTATAAAAATGCTTATTACTGATAAACGAACTGATTTTTCTCTACCATATCTAGTATAAATTACTAAAATTGTTAGAGCAAATAAACCTATGAAAAGAAAAAGCCATGCTAAGGCCCATAAAGTTAATGAGGGTATGGTAGGCATTTGAATATAATCTATTTTTTATAATTGATAGTTTTAAGTTATGAATTATTTTTTTTTAATTTTATTGATGAATAAAATTTAAAATTCTGATTTTTTGATATATACTAAACAAAAACTTATATTAATATTGAAGAAAGATTTTTAAAGATAAAGATGCATTTTCTAAAAAAAATTATTGAATCTCCTATATTAAAGGACCCTACAAAACACCATATAGATGTCCATCGTCATTTTTATAGATATTCAAAAGGAGAATTTATTGGTCCAGCTTTGAAGATTACAAAAACTAACACTCGTATAACGCTTAAGGGTACTCATGAATATGAAGATTTAATTCTCGAGGCAGTAGTTAATTCTCTTTCTGAAGAGGAAGTTCAAATAAAGGGGATCTTAATATCTGGAAATGATATAAGTGATTTAATTACAAACTTAGGATTTGACTGGACGCTTAAAAAATCAACAGGTCAAGCCAAGAATTATAAAGCTAAAATACTAAGCATAACTGATAAGGAAACTCTATTAGAAAGTATTGAAGCTTTTAGAAAGACTAGTTATTACTTGATTTCTTTTAATGTTAGCCCCACGTGCAAGGTAACAACTAAAACTAGCATCCCACAACCTTCTAAAAAGAAAATAGAGGAAGATGATGTAAGTAAGAGGATACAGTTTTGTACGGGTGTGTTAAATAATACAGAACATAATTTAAGAACTCTATTAGATTTGGTTATACCAGATTTCAAGGCAGAACTTCCTGAAAAATGGAAAAATATAACAATAACAAATAATTACAAGATTACAGATATCAAATTACCTGAAGATATCGATAATTGGGGATTAAAGAGAATATTGGCAATAAGGAAAGGTAAACTGATTCGATCCTTAGAGATTGATCAAGAGATTATTGAAAAACAATATAATTTTGTTGTTTAGTTGTTAATTTATAATTTTTTTAAAAAAATTTAATTTTCATGAAAAATAAATAATTATCAAACCTAATACTAATCGTAAATAAGGTAGATCTGCATCACAGAATTAAATCCTTTTTTGAAATCTTTTCTATATATTATTGCTGGAGATATTGGTGTATATGTTGGATTGGAGCTTCTAAATTCTGAATCAAAAGATATAACAGATGAGGATATTACAGAAAACATAAAATCACAGATTAAAGACACAGAAATTGACTTTGAGCCAGATGATACCGAAGTTTTAAAGTTGAATACGGTGCGAAAAACACTCTATAAATTATATTCAGAAAAATTAGCACAATTCAGACGTATTCGAGATAAATCTACAGGCTGGTTTATCTACTATTGGTGGCATGAATTTGATTTGTTAGAGGAAATCCTTATTGAGAAAAAAAAGTTGATAGAAACTAAATTAAGACAGCGATTAGAATTTGAGGAAAATAATTATTTTTTTATTTGTAAAAATTGTCAAAATATCAATATTAAATATAATTTTGAAGAAGCCTTTGAACTCAACTTTAGATGCCCTGATTGTGGAAACCCATTAGAAGCTCAAGATAACCAAAAAATTATAGAATTATTAAAAAATAAGATTGCTTTAAGCCAGAACTTAAAAATATTAATTGATTAAAATTCTCTTAGTTAATATTAGTATCCTTTTTCTTTGTCAATAACCTTAAAATAACTATAAATATATAACTATTTATGGAAGAGATTGTTAGATTTGGAACATGTACAAAAGACTGTTATGGTTCTTGCGTATTTAAAGGGATTTGGAATGATAATGCCGTAGAACATAAATTCCTTTCTGCAAAACCTTTAAAAAATCATCCTTTTACAAATGGGTTTTTTTGTTCTAAATATAATAATCGACAAGAATTATTATATCACCCAAAGCGTTTAAAAAAACCGTTATCTAGGATAAGTCAAAAACCTGAAAAAAATTTTAAAGAAATTTCCCCTCAACAAGCATTAGAGACTATAGCTCAGAAAGTAATAGAAATTAAAGAAAAACGGCAAGAAAAATCTATAATTGGCGCATTTTATGCAGGAAATTCTGGATTGATATCCATGTATTCTCCTCTAAGGTTTTTTGCAAAACTTGGAAGTTCGGTTACCAGTGCTGGTCTATGTAATGAAGGTGGGTGTGAAAGTTTGAAAAAAATATTTGGAACTTATTCAATATCAAATCCCTTTCAAATTAATAATCCAGCAACCAATTTAATTGTGATTTGGGGGAGTAATCTTTCAGAGAGTAATATTCATGCTTATTTTTTGGTTAAGCAAGCAATTAAAAATGAAACTGAGCTAATTGTAATAGATTCTCGAAATACTCAAGTAGCAAAAAAGGCCGATTGCTTTATACAAATTAATCCTGGTACTGAATATTTAATGGCTACGCTGTTGATTAAAGCACTTAGCAAGCAAAATGTCTTTGATATTGATTTTCTTAAAAAAAATGTTGATTCCTATTCTTCTATCGTTTCAAAGATCGAAAATATTGATGATGACAAGTTATTATCTCAAATAGGGATCGAAGGTGAATCACTTCAGGAGTTTGTTAATTTATTGGTAAAACACAAACATCATACCTTATTTATGATTGGTTATGGAGTTCAGAAAGACTTTTATGGAGGTAGAATTGTTCAATCTATTGCTTTAGTCCAGATATTACTTGGTAATATCGGTAAACAAGGAACAGGTTTGTTATATTCTCAAAGTGATTATATAAAGTCCATAACGGGACCAATTTTGGATTATATTAGCAAGTCTAAAATGAGTTCGAATATAAAGGAAATTCCTTTAATTTCACTCGGTAAAGCTTTATCGACTGGAGATTTTAAATTATTATTTGTATATAATTTTAATCCAGCAAGTTCCTTACCTAATCAAAATTTATTAAGAGAAGCACTTTTAAATAAGGATTTATTTGTTGTTGTTTTAGATTTGTTCTTAAATGAAACTACAAATTATGCGGATATTGTTTTACCAGCGAAGTTTGATTTGGAAACATCTGACATAATTGCTCCATATTATTTCCCTAGTTTATCTTTAAATTTTGGGGGGCCATGTCCATATCCTGATTGTATGTCGAATTATGAGTTTTTTCAGCAATTAGCTTTAAAAGTTGGTTATAATAAATCATCGATTTTTAAAGAATCTGGAGAAGATATATTTTATAAAGTTCTAAATATGCTCCCTAAAAACATATACAAAAATATTATTTCAAAAGGATATCATTTATTATTCGATCAAGCATACGTACCCTATAAAAATCTTAAGTTTCCTACTCTAAAACATAAAATCCAAATTCAAGATATAACGCTTAGGTTTGGAAAATATGAATTAAAACAGAAGGTTAACCGTAAGAAAAATGAATTTATATTAATTTCCCCTTCTCATCCTTATTTTTTACATTCTCAATTGGGATTATTGAATTTAAAATATTATGAAGATTTTGGAAGAATATTTTTAAATCCAGATGATATATTGGATTTAGATTTGGATATAGATAATGAAGTCATTGTTTCTAATGAATATGGAACTGCTAAGTATATATTGACAGAACTTCCATCTTTAAAATCTGGGATTGCTCTAATCTATTCCGGAGCATCATCACCTTATTATACAAGTACAAATGTAAATCTATTTACTCCTGACATTCCTGAAGAATCGGGCTTATCAGGAGCGTATAATTCTTCTCTTGTACAAATTAAAAAATTAAATTAGAAACAACTTTGATAGGTACAAATATTAGGAATCTGAATCCTTACTCTTTTTCTTAATGAATGCAATATCTCCTAAGGAACTCCCTGTTGATTTTTTCATAAATTTAGTTTCTTGAACACTAATTTTAGTCTCATCTATTTTCTTTAAAAGTTTGATTTTGTATACTTCTTGGATCTTCTTAGCTAGCTTAATAGTTGGTTCCACTTTTCTTGCTTCAATTCTCCTAAGTAACGATGGTTTTTCGTTTAATTTCTGAGCAAATTGATCTTGATTGAGTCTAAGATTATTTCTAACATTTCTAATCCTCTTAGCGTAATCCGTAACGATCTCTAATTCTTCAATGCCCTTAGGTTTAAAAGATTGCTTTTTTGGGGCCATTTGAGTCTTGATTTGCCCTTTTGTTTTCATTTGAACATTAGTAATTGGTTTATAGATTTTGGTCCCATATTGTGCACAATTATCACAAACTGTAATTTTAGCACCCTCTAATAAAACTCTCTGTCCTTTTCCCCAAATAATACCTCCGCATATAGGGCATTCCTTATCGATCTCATTGTATCTAGGTTTCGGCATAAACTCATCTCAAGTATTACTAATTGATAGAATCCTCTTTTATATATAGAAGGTAATTGAAAACTCTTATAATTTGTGGTTATTATTCCATTATATTTTATAATCTATAAATTTTTTAAAAATTGAGATTTTAAAGTAATAGTCAAGAAATAACCTTAAATTTAAATGAAGAAAAGTTTATTATTAAATTAAAGCACTTTCTTGAGATTAAAAGAAAATTGAGAAACTAAGGAGAATAATTTATTTGACTACGACCAAGGATAAGAGAAAAAGAGAAGAAACTAAAGATGGCGAGTATTTGATAACCTATACGAGACATCTAGAGAAAAGGTTAAGAAATTTAGAGACAGAAAAGCAACTCTTGGATGCAGAGCGATTAAGATTAGAACAAGAACTACACAGCTTAAGAAATGAAATTGATAGGCTAAGAGAACCACCATTAGTTTCAGCAACTATTATAGATTTCTTGGATGATAAAGGAAGGGCAATAGTAAAGAGCTCAACAGGTCCAAGCTTTGTGGTTAATGCCAGTAGAAAAGTGAGAAATGAAAATTTATCACCTGGAATGAGAGTTGCTTTAAATCAGAGAACATTCGCAATTATGGAGGTTCTACCTACTAAACTTGATCCATTTGTGAAAGGTATGGAAGTTATTGATTCAATTCCAGATATATCATATGTTGACGTTGGAGGTCTAGAAGATCAACTTCTAGAAGTTAGAGAAACTGTCGAATTACCATTGAAGAAGCCAGAACTATTTGAAAGAATAGGGATTGAGCCACCTAAAGGTGTATTGTTATTCGGACCACCAGGTACAGGAAAAACATTATTAGCAAAAGCAGTTGCACATGAAACGGAAGCAACATTTATCAGAATTATTGGATCTGAATTAGTTCAAAAATTTATTGGCGAAGGTGCTCGTTTAGTTAGAGAAATTTTTAATTTAGCCAAAGAAAAAGCCCCTACGATATTATTTATAGATGAATTAGACGCAATTGGTTCTCAGAGATTGAAAGTAGCCACATCTGGTGATAGAGAAGTTCAGAGAACTTTAATGCAATTATTAAGTGAATTAGATGGCTTTGAACAACGTGGGGATGTAAAAATAATTGGTGCTACAAACCGAGTTGATATCTTAGATCCTGCTTTATTAAGACCTGGGAGATTTGACCGTATGATCGAGTTTCCTATTCCAGATGAGGAAGCAAGAAAGGCAATTTTTAAGATTCATACTAGAAGATTAAATGTAGAAGATAAAGTAGATTTCAATCGATTAGTAAATTTGACCGAAGGAGCAACTGGAGCAGATATAAAAGCAATTTCCACAGAGGCAGGTATGTTTGCTATCAGAAAGGATGCAGATATAATTGTCAATAAAGACTTTATTGATGCTGTCGATAAAGTTATGAATAAAATAAGAGATAAATGTGTTGAATCTCGACTATATTCATAATGAGTTTTGAATAGAATTTATTTATTTTTAGTTTTTTATTATAGTATTAATCTATTTTGTTATATTCAAATGGAAATTAAACATTTATTAGGTATTAGACAAGTTAAAGCAATTTCAGATTACCAATTTGGTCAAGAGATAACGAATATTCTATTTAAGGAATTAGATTTCATTTCTATTGAAAGATCTCGCACTACTGATAAAATTCGATATATTTTTCATAAAAAGAATTTAATGCTTACTTTACGACCAAATAATGGTTTCTTCACATTAACTTTATATTCAGCAAAAATGATAATCAATAATACTTCAGCCCCAAAATTAAGAATCATTGTCTTAAATGATATTTCTGAGTTTATAAAGAAAGGTAGAAATGTTTTCTGTAAACATGTGGTGGATATTGATGAAAATTTAAGAGCCTTAGATGAAGTAATTGTCGTTAATCAAGATGATGAATTATTAGCGATTGGGAGATTAAAACTGCCTGTCTCATATATTAAATCTTTCTCGAGTGGTGTCGCTGCGAGTGTTCGAAAAGGAGTTTATAAATCAAAGATATAAATTGTACATTATTATATAATTATATAGAAATTAAATTTAAAAGTGAAGAATTTGGTAAAATTGCCGAAAGAAATGCAAGACAAAATAAAAAGTAAACCTAAACGTCCTCAAACCGCTCCAAAGAGAGAGGGTAGTCAATTTGGATCGAGGCAAATGCGAAGAAGAATGCAACAACAAGGTATCGAAATGGATCAAATAGAAGCAACGAGAGTTATAATTGAAGGATCAGAAAAAACGTTAGTACTAGAACAACCTGAAGTCGTTCTTATGAAACAAGCAGGTCAAGAGATTTATCAGATAATAGGACAAGCAGAAGAGCTTTCTTCCGATGATCTTACGATTCAATCAAATTCTGTAATTGAAGATACGGAACCAATAGAAGAGACCGATGTTAAACCCTCTATTACGGAAAATGATATTATTTTAGTTGCATCTCAAGCAAACGTTGATAAACAAGAAGCAGAAACTGTATTAAAAGAATGTGATGGTGATATTGCCAAAGCAATATTACTCTTAAAAAATAGACCTAAATGAAATCATTTTTCGTTATATAGAAATCATAAAAATTAAGAATTATAGAATTTTTAATATTCAAAAAGAAGGTTATTTGATAAGTAATGTCAAAAGTTAGAAAAAAACAAATTGAACGTCAAAAAATTCTTTCGGAATTAGATATAAAACTAGAAAAAATTGTTCAATTTTCTGGTTGGATGTTTTTGATTGCCCTTGGAGGATTTATGGGTGGTTGGATATTCCTTGACCCAATACTTGAACTAATAGAATTGAATTTAAATGCAATAACTTTCAGCTTCATTATCTTTATAGGAACGAATTCAGCAGTTAGTTTTGGGGTAGCATCAAAAATTAAAAATGATAGGAATAAAAAGAGAGAATATTTTTTTGATTGGCTAATAGGAGAATTTTTGTTATGTATGTTTGCAATATTTGCTGTTGCTGCATATCAATGGTAAATATTTTCTTTTTTCTCTACGTTATTTCCTGAATTTCATATAAACTAAAATAAATCATTTATAGTCTTCTCTAGCAGGATGGAAAACATCAATTACCTCGGAATCTTCTAAAACCAAAGCACCGTGTTTTTCATCTGAATCAAAAATATAGCTATCACCTTTTTTTGCTATATATTCACCAGTTTTTGTGAGGAACTTCAATTTCCCATTTATTACATATCCAATTTGGTGTTCTTTATGAGAGTGAACAGGGATTTCGGCATCCTTTTCAAGTATAAAATGACAAATCATAAGATTCTTGTCATATATTAATGTTTTTCGATGAACTCCTTCAAAAATTGTTATTTTTTTTGCGCTATCTTTACTCAAAATATTTTTCATCATTATGCTTTCACCTTATTAACCTGATTTGAAAAATTTTTTTATTTAAAAATACACATTATAGATTTTTATAAAACTATTTTGTTACAAATTCAATAAAAACTGTAATCTGTTCGACAAAATTTTGAGTTATTGGTTAATTGCGATATAATAAATTACAAATCAATTAGACTCCAAATAATTATGTATTTTTTTCTGGTTTAAATAAACAATAACAGAATTTGCAAATAAAGGATTAATAAAATAACTTTAAATTAGAGAAACAAATAAATTTTTATATCAAAAGAGGTAAAATATTTACGTTAATAAAGAATTAATAAGTCTCCTAACTCAGATCACACCTCCGACAAAATTTTGTACATTTAGGAATCGTAGATTATAGTTCTTTATTGTTAAAGAAAATTAAAATTAGAAAAAGAGATGTGAAAAAGTGGTAATGTTATCAGATCCTAAAACTATAAAAGAGAAAAATAGCGAAAAAATAAAGCGGAATTATTTAAGAAAATTATTACCTCAAGTTTTTAGAACTGAAGGAGATGTTGTACCTTTTGATCCACTTAAAATTGAATATAGTCTTATTAAAGAAACTGGTATAGATCAAAGATCCGCTGATAGGATTACTGAACTTGTTGTCAGAAGAATAATTTCTTCTGGGATTAAATTTCTATCAGGTCCACACATTAGAGAAATCGTTTGCTCAATTTTATCAGAACAGCATTTTGAAGAAGAGCGTAAAATATACACGAGAATTGGGATGCCATTGATGGATTATGAAGCTATTTTAGAATATGGGGTTGATGAAAATGCAAATCAAGATATGAATCCTGAAAGTATTCATCATTGGGCGGCAAATAGAATTTCTGATGAATACGCACTATTAAGAATTTTAGATTCAGAAGAAGCTCACGCTCATTTATTTGGAGATCTCCATATTCATATGCTTCGGTATTTCGATTTGCGACCATTTTGTCAAGAATGGGATCCACGGATGATTCTTGAAAATGGTTTACCTCCAGTTGAGAGTTGGGCTCATTGTAGTAAGTCTGGTCCAGCAGGTAGTTTGCGAGTTGCAGTTACGCACCTAGCAAAATGGTTAGGGATTATTCAAGGTGAATTTAGTGGTGGTCAAGGATATGATTATATAACAACCTTCTTGGCTCCTTATGCTCGTGGAATTTCTGATAAAGAAATAGAACAATCAATGCAATGTTTAATTTTTGAAACTAATCAAATTTTTGCTGCAAGAGGAGGACAAGTTCCATTTACTTCAATTTCTTGTACTCCGACAGTACCAGACGGTTTGTTAAAGATACCAGCGGTTGGACCTCATGGAAAAATAAAAGGAAGCTACGGCGATTATAGAGAGGAATGTCTAAAACTCTTTGATGCTTTGACTGATGTATATATCCAAGGTGATCATAATGGAAAGCTATTTGCTTTCCCAAAACACGAGATTAAAATTAGGAAAGAATGGTTAAGTGAATTTGAGCCATCTTATTTAAAAGTTATGGAAGAGGTTGCAACAATGGGAACGCCTTATTTCCTAAATATGTGTCCAGATTGGATGCCTGATGAAATTCATAGCCAATGTTGTAGAAAGTTTTTAAGTGGAAATCAAATTATAGAGCAGTGCATCCTCGATCCTGAAAAAAGAAAAAATGCAAATATTTGGGAAAATTATGTTACGATTGGTTCATTACAAAGCGTAAGTTTGAATTTACCTCGGTATGCTTATCTATCCAAAAATGAAGATGATTACTTTACAATATTAGATGAAAAAATGGAACTTTCGGCGAGAATTCTAAGGAAAAAGTGGAATTTAATGGCAAAACGGTTAAAGACAGGTCATTTACCTTTATGTAGTGGGAAAATTAGAGGTAAGCCTATTTTTAATATTAATGATCAGAATCTTTCTATAGGATTCACAGGATTAAATGAAGCGGTGAAAAGCCTAACTGGATATGAATTACATGAAAATAATACTGCCTATGATTTGGGAAAAAAAATATTAAGTTACATGGTCGCTAAATGTAATAGTATGACAGAAAGAGATAAAAAATATTATTCTCTTTGGGAACAACCTAGCGAATCGACAGCTAATCGTTTAGCAAAATTAGATGTAAAACATTTTCCAAAGAAAGCAAATCCTCAATCGCAGAATAATTCTGTATATTATACTAATTCAGATCATTTCAGATATGACGCGAATATTCCTTTATCAGAAAGAATCAAAAAACAGGGTGAATTTCATCCAATAGTAAATGGAGGAGTTATCACTCACATTTGGCTTGGAGAACAAAAGCCAGATATTTATGCTTTATGGGAATTAACTAAAAATATTTGCCTTAATACAAATACCGCGTATTTTGCGTATACAATTGATTTCATTTATTGTCCTTCGTGTAGAAAGATGAGTAGAGGGTCTCAATTCAGTTGTCCCGTATGCTATTCTAAAGATGTAAAGGTTTATTCTAGAGTCACAGGATATTATAGTGAAGTTAATAGATATAATCCTGGGAAACAAGCCGAATGGAAAAACCGTAAACGAGAACATCTTTTTCATTAAAATTTTCTAATATAATCTTTTTAAAATCTAGGAAGCTTATTTCAAAAAAGAAAAAGAATTTTTTTTGGTTTTTAGTTTAATTTTTCTTCTCTATTTTTATTAAAGGAAGCCGTATTGAACTAACTCCAACATTTCATCTATGATTAAACCAATACCGGGTGCATGATATTTATATTCTAAAGCTCCTGGTTCCACAGGGCTTGTTTCCTTTATAATCAAACATCCTTCGAACGTCCCAACCGGAACTGTAATTGTAGCATTATTTTCTATTATTTCTGCTCTGTCCATAGCTACACCAGGAGCAATCTCTTGATAATATCTAGCACCAATTAATGCGAGGCCAGGCATTATGATTCCCGGTTTATTGTCTCCTTCATCTGCTCTCCATTCACCTTCATGGCTAACAATCATCCCTCCCTCATAAATATCAACCTCTTCTCCAAAGTAAAAAATAGATTTAGTTTCCTCACAAAATGCAAAGAAATTGCGCGAAATTTCAACTATTTCACCATTTACAGTCTCATTCTCTTGTACTACTCTAGTTTCAATAGTTCCGACCATCTCTGTTTGATTTAAGACGGTAATATTGAGTTTAACATTATTCCCCTCATCAACGCCTTCTAGGATCAAATAAAATCCAATCTCCAGAATAAAATAAGTATTATTACCCGTAGTAGAAAATGTACAATTCTCAACATTGAATTCTGTTGTCCACGTTTTACTTTCTTTTGTAGTTAAAGCATCATATATGAAATAAGAGCCAACGAACGATAGTGAGATTGATGCTCCGAGAATAATTAAAAATGTTACTAATACTTTTTTTTCTATTTTCAAATTTCATCCCCATCCTATTTTTCCTATTTTTCCAGATCGATTTTACTTATATAAATGATATATTAGAATTTATTTGTTACTACCGATTTCAATGGCTAAAGAAGGTTTTTCACAAATGTCTTTATACCTTATAGTTAGTTTCTAATACATTTATCTTTTAAATGTTTTAGAACATTACATAATTCATGAAGAATGAAAATTCACTTAAGGAACTCCAAAAAATTGTAAATAATTGGATTAATGATCATGGAGGTTATTGGCCCCCATTATCTATGATTTCTGCCATTATGGAGGAATTAGGGGAATTGGCAAGAGAGGTTAACTCTCTTGAAGGTTTTAAGCCAAAAAAGGTCATTAAAAGAGGTAAATCTAATTTAGGAGAAGAACTAGCAGATCTTCTATTCTCAATAATTTGTGTAGCTAATTTTTATGAGATTGATTTAAGTAAGGAATTAGAGAACGTAATTGACAAATATTCTGAGAGGGATTCAAAAAGATTTTATTAATTATAATCTAAGCAATATTTATTGTAAATTTTTATATTACGAATTTAGGAATATTTTGAAAAATTTTAATTGGTAGAATTTTTCTATTTTGTGGAATACTATGAATAAATACCTAAGATTAATACTTTTTTACCCTAAAGATGTTGGAAGAAGGTTTAGAGAAACAGAAAATATTGAAAATACTTGAAGAAAAATTGAAAAGTGATTTTCTTTATGAAGATGGTTCAATTTTAGGATCAATGTGTACAGAGCCCCTTGAATTTGGAAAACAAATATATAACAAATATTTATCTAAAAACTTGGGTGATCCTGGATTATTTTTGGCGACTTCAGCTTTAGAGCAAGAATTAATTTCAGAGATAGGTGAACTTTTTGGAGGAAAAAACATAATCGGTACTTTTACTACAGGTGGTTCAGAAGCAAATCTAATCGCATTGAGGATTGCTAAGAAATTAAGACCTGATATAGCTAATCCTGAGGTTGTTTTACCTAAGTCCGCTCATATTTCATTTGATAAAGCAGCTGATTTACTCGATATAAAACTTCGAAAAGCAGATCTAAATGAGGATTTTACTTTAGATATGAACCAATTTGAATCTTTAATAACCAAAAGCACATGTGGGGTAGTAGGGATTGCAGGAACCACGTCTTTAGGTTTAGTTGACCCGATTGAAGAGATTGGCAAATTAACGGATGGAAAGGATATCTTCTTTCATGTAGATGCTGCTTTTGGTGGATTTGTATTACCTTTTTTAAAAAATTTGAACCTTCCTAGTCCTATCTGGGATTTTTCAGTGAAATCTGTTGATTCTATAACAGCAGATCCACATAAGATGGGAATGGGAATAATTCCTACAGGTGGAATTTTTGTACGGGATAAATCAATCTTGAAAAAAATTGGATTTGAAATCCCTTATTTAGCTGGTGGTAATTTTAAACATCTTCAAATTGTTGGAACAAGACCTGGTGGAACAGTTATTGCATTTTGGGCAATTTTAAAGTCTTTAGGGATAAATGGGTTTAATAAAATTGTTAAAAAATGTATGGATAATACCAATTATCTAAAAAATAGAATTGCGGAAATTAAAGGGCTTAAAATAGCATCAGAACCTATCATTAACATTGTAGGTATTACGACCAAAGACGGAGAGTCAATATGTGAGATCGATGAAGAATTGCGAAAAAGGAATTGGATGACAGGAAAGTTCGAAGAGTTTAATTTAATAAGAGTTGTGTTAATGCCTCATGTTCAGAAAATTCATTTGAAAAATTTTCTCAAGGATCTAGAAGATATTGTGAAAAAATTAAAAATTTGTTAAGTTAAATTAAGAAATATATTCTAACTGTGAGATTTTATTCTTAAATATACAAATTTCAAAGGGCTTTCCATTTCACTTTTTAGACTTTTCAATTTTTAAATCCAAATCAGTATTATTTCTAATGTACTGCTCTAAATCACACTACCAACAAAAAAATATATTTAGTACGTTTTACTATTTAATATTTAGTAAAAATTTATTTGGGAGTTTAATTTCAAAAAGTTTGATTTAGTAATATGGGGAAAGAAAAAAAATCATTAGGGATAAAAACAACTCGATATTTTACTAAAAATTGTTCTAAATGTGGTTTTGAATATCCTAATTGGTTTACAAATTGCCCAAAATGTGGTGCAGCTTGGGATGAAATGGAAGCACAGGCATTTTCAAGTGCTCTAGAGGATCAAAAGAAAACAATAAAGATTGTAGTAAAGATTACTGAAGAAGATTTTCCTAGAGCTATATTTAATGTAATTTTGATTTTTAGTGCTGATCAAGGAAAATCATGGTATCAAATGCCTATGGATGCTAAGATGGATTATTACATAGCTGAAATTGATGAAATTCCTGCTGGTTCTGTTATCATTTATTATATTGAAGTTTATTTAGAGAATGGAGAACGAATAATTGAAAATAATGATAATAAATATTATTATTATAAAGTGGGCGTATCTCTTGGAGAACCTGAAGAGAAACCTATTGAAAGTGAAAAAAAAGCTTTTACAGAGAAAATCAAGGAATCTCAGATTCAACCTCAACAATACTCTAGAACTACAGTTGAACCTCAAAAATCAGAAAGTTATTTAACCAGAAATAGGATTGAACCACCTAAAATTATTCCTCAGAGACCGATTAAATCCAACGCAGATACTAGAGCTCCTAAGCAATCTGCACAAAATTTGACTATTTTTGGTAAACCTCAAACTAAAATTGATCCTGAGTTAAAAGTTTGCACTTATTGCAATTCTAAGATAAAGAAAATGTGGAGTACTTGCCCAATTTGCGGAAAAGACTTATAATTAAACCAAATAATTAATTTTAACAATAAGGAATGTATTATATCTTGGATTTAAATTCTTATTTTAAGTTTTAATAAAAAAATGTATTAAAAATGATTATATACTTGTACCACACTTGTTACAAAAAGCATAATCAGAAGAAAGTATAGCACCACAATTTTTACAAATTATTAGCTCTTTACTTCCTGATTTAGAAGCTTCACCTTGCGGTGTTGGTTGGATTGGTGTAAAACTACTTGATTTACTTTCAATATCAGCTGCATTTGGAATTATTCTTAATCTACTGGTTTCTTGAACCTGTGATTCTTTTTTTTCGCTGAAAGGAACGAAATGAGATGATTGAGCTTTAGCAGTTTCATCTTCTTTCTGCGTTAAGGTTTGAAAAAGAGTTGGAGCGCTAGATGGTGAATTTATTGAAGTACTAGGTGAAACTGGACGAGTAACTGGAATTTCTTCCTTCGCTTTCTTTTCTTTTTTAGATTTCTCTTTCTTTTCCTTTTTTGCTTTTTTCATATCTTCTATTAATTGTTGTTGTTTTTCTTTTTCTTCTTGGATTTTCTTCTCCTTTTCTTCTTTCTTTTTCTGTTTTTCTAGTTTTTTCAGGTCTTTTTTTGAATAAATTGGTTCAGGCATATAATCCATTAAAGAATTAGATTTTGTTTGAGGTTCTCCTTGTGATGTAAGAAAAGGAGTAGGTGGTATATTAGATTTTTCTACAGATGTTTGAGTAGGTTGAAATCCTTCTGGTGGCGGTGCTGGAGTGGGAATTTTTGAAGAAAAGGGAACAGGTTTAGGTTTGTAAATTTCTTCCTTTGGTGTTATGGGGGATCTTTGCAAAGATATTGAACTTTTATCTTCTTCTGTTTTTTCTTCAGCTAGTATTTCTTCAGGTGTTTTAAATTCAAAATCTGTCGAACCACCATCTTGAATTCCTATCTTGGATTCAGGAATTGGTATTTCTGGCTCAAATTCTGTCTCAAAAGAAGGGCTGGCAGCAGAGACCTTCATAGATGCAGGTTCTGGAACGGGTGGTGCCTCATATTCGAATTCTGGTTCTGGTTCAAATGAAGACACCGGCTCTTGTGTAGTTATAGTCGTAGGTTCTGGAACGGGTGGTGCAGAAAATTCAAAATCAGGCTGTACCTGATCTGAGGTGGGTAAAATGGTTTCAGAACTTGTAATCGGTATAAATCCAGGACTAAATACTACATTATTGGAAATGAGTTGATCTGGAACCCCAGATCCTATCATTAAGCAAGCAAGAATATAGAAACAATCACCAACACCCTCTCCTGTTTTTGCAGAAGTTTCCATATAATACAAATTAAAATCTCGGGTAAATGTGTTGATTTCATTCAATGATACTGCCCTCTGATCAACTAAGTCACTTTTATTCCCAACTAACAGGAATGGAATCTCGGTTTTTATATTAGCTCTAACCTCTTCAATCCATCCAGGTAGATGTTCGAAACTAGCAGAATTTGTTAAATCAAATATTAATAGTGCTCCTAATGACCCTCTGTAATACATTGGTCTTATTGAACTAAAACGTTCCTGTCCCCCTGTATCCCATATTTGGAGCTTCGCACGAATTGGTCCCTCATTTGAATCAATATTAATCGTTTTTACATGAAAATCAACGCCAATCGTCATTTTATAATCTTCAGTGAAAAAACCTTTTGAGAATCGAAGTGTGAGAGCTGTTTTTCCAACACCTCCATCTCCTACAACAATCGATTTAAAAAGAAAGTCATATTCTTCAGCCATCACAGGTCCTCTTTTTGCATTTCACATTAATATATTTTTTAAATTTTCGAAAATGTTCAAGCTTTTATATATTATAACTATAAATACAAATTTATAATTTTATTTATATCAATAAAAGGAGAATCCGTTATAGTTCTAATAATTAAATGAGTTATCGAGGTATTATTTTTTAAAGATTTTTTTTATTAAATAGATTAAATAATATTAAAATTGATTTTTATACTGAAATATTGAATAACTTAATTTAGAACTAGTTGATTTTTTTGTTAAAAAGATTTTTTATTAACCTTTCATATAATTCTTACAAGTTTTAATTGGAAGTTGATAATTATGGTAGATCCCAAAAATATTGATTTTTACTCATTAGGGTTTGAGTTTATTGAAACAAGGAGTATGTTTATTTCTGATTTTAAAGATGGTAAATGGGATGAAGGAAAACTTGTACCCTTTGGTAATATTGAAATTTCTCCTGCGGCATGTGTATTAAATTATGGACAAGGAATTTTTGAAGGTATGAAGGCTCTAAAAACAAAATCTGGAGAGATTACCTTATTTAAACCAAGCGAAAATGGAAAAAGATTCAATCAAAGCGCTAAAAGAATGCTAATGCCAGAGTATAAAATTGACAAATTTGTTGACGCAATTAAAAAGGTAGTGAAGGCGAATGAAGATTACATTCCTCCTCACGATAGTGGGGGCGCTTTATATATTCGACCTATGTTATTTGGGAATGGACCAATATTAGGTGTAACTTCAGCAAAAGAATTCAAGTTAATCATTTTTACAGTACCTGTTGGACCATATTTCCCTGAAGGTTTTAAAGGTATTAGTTTAGAGATATCGAAAAAATATACAAGAGCAGCACCTGGAGGGACTGGTTCCACAAAAACAATCTGTAATTATGCTGGAACAATGCTACCAGCAAAAGAAGCAAAATCTAGAGGCTTTTCCCAAATTTTATATCTAGATGCAGTTAATATGGAATTTATAGAGGAAGTCGGAGCAGCTAATTTTTTTGGATTAATAAATGGTAAATTAGCCACTCCTAGAAAGACAGGGACAATACTTGAAGGAATCACAAGGGAAGCTATTTTGGAATTAGCATCAAAAAAGCTTGGAATAGAAGTGGAAGAAAGGGATATTTCTTATAAAGAATTATTTGATCAGAGTTGTAGTGAAGCTTTCTGTTCAGGAACCGCTGCAGTTATTACTCCTATAGCTTCGGTTACTTTAGAAAATAAAGAACGAGTTTTTAATAATAAAGAACCCGGCGAAATTACAACAAAATTGTACGAAATCCTAACAGGAATTCAACATTTAGAAATAGAAGATGAGTTTGGATGGATGGTTAAAGTCTAATTAGTAATTTTTCTTTTGATTTACTAATTGATCAATTAAACTGATCAAAATTAATTTAAGGAATCCTGAGTAGTTGGGATCCACCTGTACTTATTAGCTCATTTTCTTCACTCCAGACTTTAGCTTTACAGAAAAATATATTTTTTCCACTTTTAATACATTTTGCCTTTGCTAAAAGCCGTCCTTTAGAAACAGGTTTAAGAAATTCAACTTGTAAGTCAATAGTTGTAATATAGCCATTAGGATGTATTAATGAAAATGCAGCACAAGCACATGAAGAATCGATTAGAGATGCTATAACACCTCCATGAACATTATTATTCTGAGTTAAATCTTTTCTTATAATTAGTTCAAAAGCAGCTCTTCCATTACCTATCTCTACTAGTTCAAGACCTAACGTCGAGTAAAAAGGGATTCTCTTATAAAGAACCTTTTTTAATTCTTCCATATTAAATATCTCTTTCTTATGAAATTTAATCTTTTTCAATATATTTTCCTTCCTAATACATAGAAATAAAACTTAGATATACTATAAATTCTTGATGCTTAAATTTTTTATAAATGACCATCTCGAGCTTAGATTAGAAAACAAGAAGACAAATATATATGTAAATAATAAGTTGTTTATCAAATGTAAATATCTTCTAATAAATATATCTAAAGAGGAAATGGATAGTTTAGATGAGATTAATTCGATTGATGACGCTTTTTTAAAGTTAAAAAGAAATAATGATTTTTCAGGTGGAATGGTAAGTAATATTTCCCCAAAAGTTCAATTTTGGGGACATTGTTCGAATTTACAAGCTTGGTCTGAAAATAATTATAACTCATGCCTAATCCATAGTAATTTGGCTTTTCCATTGCTTAAAAAACTCACAGAAGTAGGAGATCTTCGTGCCAAAAAAGTATTTAAAGAAGAGATCGCAAAAAGATTTGAGAATGGGCATTTAGGCCCTATTCAATTTCTTTTATATAATAATTATTTAGATTTTTTAAATAAAGGAGAATTGGAATGTTTATTTGAACAAGCAAGCCCCATTCTAATTAAAAATGTTCTAGATCAATTAAAAAGATTAGTGATTTCTAGTTTGGTTAATTATAAAACAATAAGAGATTTAATAGATTTAATTCTATTTATAGATTTAAAATTTAATAAGACTCTTCTATTTGAAATATTTAAACTCTTTCCTAAAAGATATAAAGAGCAATTTGGAAAATTTATTTTACTACATTTAAATTATAAAGAATTTAATAACTACAAAATACCGTATGGAAAATTCTATTATTACTTTGAACAGTTTATTACCTTTTTATATGTAAATTATCCCTACTTCAATACACTAGTCAAATTTTTGGATTCTGGTTATTATAATTCTTCTTATTCATTAGATGAGAGATTGGCTTATGGTGCAGAGACTTATAAATGAAAAACTTAGTAAATACTTTTAATATTTAGAATTTAAAGCTTTTAATTGAGTGGTTTTTAATAATTAAGCATAAGCTTTAAAGATTAATTAATAAAATTGATCAATAAAGATAGGAATTAATTAAAATACTCATTTTCAAATTTGAATAGAAATGAAATCATGGATGTTGTATGGGGCTTATGGATATACAGGAAGCTTGATAGCACAAGAAGCAAAAGATCGTGGTCATTCTCCTGTATTAGCTGGACGTTCTGCCAATAAACTCATTCCATTAGCAGAAAGATTAAATTTAGATTATATTATACTTGATTTAGAAAATGAAAATGATTTAATAAATACTCTTGAAGAATTTGATTTAGTATTTCATGCAGCTGGTCCTTTTAAATATACAAGTGCGCCTATGGTAAAAGCATGCTTAAAATCCAGTACAAATTATGTTGATATAACGGGAGAAATCCCTGTTTTTGAACAGAATTTTGAATATAATACCCAAGCAAAAGATAATGAAATTGCAATTATATCTGGAGTTGGATTTGATGTTGTTCCTACTGATTGTTTAGCTAAATATGTCAGTGAAAAGGTTGTGGAACCAACATCTTTAGATCTTGGGATAACAGCTATGAGTAATCCAAGTCCTGGAACTCTTAAAACTATGTTAGAGCATTATAATATCGGACAATTAGTTAGAAGAAATGGAAAACTTATCCCTCTTGAAAATGAAGAAATCCGAAAGATAAAGTTTTCTGATAAAGAACGAATAGTAAGACCAGTTACATGGGGGGATTTATCAACTGCTTACCGAACAACAGGCATACCGAATATAACTACATACTTTCCTTTACCAAAGAAATTCAATAACCTGCTTGGTTCTGTTGGAATTTCACCTGAAGAAATGTTTGAAGATAAAGAATCTAAGAGAAAACTTGAAAAATGGATTGAAGAAAATATTCATGGCCCCGATGAATTTAAACGCAATACTTTTCGATGTTACATATCAGCTTCAGTATATAACAATGATGGTGAGGAAGCGCACGGTTGGCTTGAAACAATGGAATCTTATCATTTTACTGCTGTGGCAGGAGTACAATCTGTAGAGAAAGTATTCGATATTGCCCCAATAGGTGCATTAACACCAGCTTTAACTTTTGGGGCAGATTTTATACTAGAGATTCCTGAGACAAAGCGTTTTGATTCTATCAATTAAGACAATAACATTAAACTTAATTTTTGTCCTAAATATTCCATTAATATAATCAAGTTCCTTTAAATTAATTCTTAGAACAGTACGATCATTATTTATGACAAAATCGTCAATTATAGCTAAGCTAGATATTAAGAATTGTATTGGTTGTGGTGCTTGTGTCGAATTTTGCCCTAAACGTGCAATCCCATACTCTGTAATTGGATTTATATCATCATTGGCAAAAATTGATGCCAATTTATGTGATGGATGCGGAAAATGTGTTGAGATCTGTTCGCATAATGCTCTTGTAATGTTTAAACGTGATTGTTAAAATAATTTTTTAGATAAGAGCTTTTTTGAGGGAATCTTGTGAAGTTTATAACCTGATTTTTAAAGGACATCTAGAAAACTGATATATCAGATTTAAGAGTAATATTATTTAAGTAGTAAAAAATTATCATTAGAAAGATTTATTAGTTCCTAAATTAACTCGTTTAGTATAAAGCTTCTAAAAGTGAGAGCTGTCTATGGAAGAAGAACACATTTTTTTGAAATTATTTGGACAAAAACTCATTAGTTATAAGAAGCTTGAAAATGGTCAAGTCGCAGGAACTGGTCTTCTCAACCCTCTCCTTGATAAGTTAAGGATTTATCGTCTTATTTTTATGATACTCTTACAAGCTAATTTCTATAAAAATTATGATAATATTGGAAAATGGAAAGGAAAAATGGTTGCTAATACGTTTGCTCCCCCAGTAGGAAGTCGTCCTATGATACGTGCTTTAAAAGGTTTAATAAAATCACAATTAATGCCTTATCCCTTTCCTGTTGCGATGACTTTCGCGATTACTTATCAATGTCAATGTAAATGTGTTCATTGTAGTGCCGGCAGGCATCTTAAGAAAGATAGAAAAGAACTATCCACAGAAGAGGCTAAAAAATTAATTGACGACGCACAAAAATTGGGTGTAACTATCATTGCCTTCACGGGAGGTGAACCTTTACTGCGCGAAGATGTTTTTGAGCTTATTTCTCATGTAGATAAAAAAAAAGCGATGCCT
>JAHQWY010000431.1 GCA_029856445.1 Promethearchaeia archaeon | reverse complement strand
AAACCAAAAGATCCACATGAAATTGATAAATTAGATGAAGTAGTAGGAAAATGGCTGAAAGCTAATCCAGAAGCAGAATATAGAAGAGATGATGAATCGGGTGAATTTATTCTAAGTGGTATTGATCCTCTCCAGATAGAGATCCTCACTAAGAGGATTAATAATCAAGTACAAATTAACATTGGAGAACCAATTATCATATACAGAGAAAAAATTACCAAAAAGAGCCCTGATTATTATACAAAATCTGCAAACACACATAATCGTATTTTACTGTATATTGAACCATTAGATGAGACTACAGAAAGATTAATTGAGACAGGGAAAATTAATGACTTACAAAATGAAAAAGATAGAGCTCAGATTCTCAGAGAAGACGCGGGATGGGATGCTAAGGAAGCAAGACGTATAGTTGATGTATATCATGGAAGTGTTCTGGTTAATGGTACCACTGGATTACAAAGATTTGATCGTGTTCGATCCTATTTGAGTGCAGCATTTAGAGATTGGCTTGGAAATTGTATAATTGCAAAAGAGCCTGCTGCTGGTGTAAAAGTAGTTTTTACAGACATGACCATACATGAGGACCCAAGACATACTCAATATGGGCAGATTGCAGGAATGGCTTTTTCTGCTCTATCTTTGGCTATGCTAGACGCAGATCCTCACCTTTATGAGCCAATCCAGAAAATAGACGTAAAAACACCTCAAGGAACTGAAGGAGGTGTCACAGCAATTATAACAAAACGAAGAGGTCGAATTTCGAATGTTATTCCTGAAGGAGAATACGTCAGAGTTCAAGGTCAAATACCTGTAAAAGAAACTATTGGCATTGCCGACGACATTCGCGGTTCAACCCAGGGAAGAGCTTTTTTTGGTTATGAATTTCTAGGATTCGAAAAAGTACCTGCTTCTCTAGAAGAAGATATCATCATTGAAATCAGAAAACGCAAAAATATGCCATTAGAAATGCCTAATAAAAGAAGTTGGGAACGTTTTATTTACAAGCGTACATAGAACTTTATACTTTTTTAGGAAATCTTCTTTTTAGTTTTATTTTTAATTATATAAATGTGAAAAAGAAAAATTACAGAATTTATGAAAAACTCGAAATTTTAGCTATCATATACAATTTTCTGACCAGAGCTTTAAAAGCATCAGTTACACCTTGACCTGTTAGAGCACTTGTTTTATAATAACCAATAAATCTATTATCCTTAGCAAATTGCTTTACTTTGCTATCTGATACTGGAATATCAGTGTCCGAAGATAATTCACCATCATCTACTAAATCAACTTTATTTCCAAATAGAACGATCGGGATGTTTCCACAATGTTTCTTGAGATCTCCAAGCCATTTGGTAACATGGTCAAAACTCTGTGATTGATCAGGAGCATGAGAAAAAACAATGATTGCTCCACTGCTGCCAGTATAAAATCTTTGACGTAGAGCATCAAATGAATCTTGACCTGCAATATCCCAAAGATACAACTCAACTTTCTCTCCATCAATAAACTCTTCATATTTAGAAAATTGGGTTCCTAATGTTGCAATATATTCATTCTGAAAAGATCCTTGAGTGTATTTTTTAATCAGTGAAGTTTTACCAACTGCTCCATCTCCAATCACCGTAATTTTAAACCCATACCCTTTTGCATCACTCAACTTACCTAACCATCATTTTGTTTTAGGTTCTCTTTCTTAAATAGTAAAATTTTGATATTTTAAATTTTTACAAAAGATTATTTCATTATAAATCGAGAATATAAATGGTATAACTACTATTATAAAATTAAGTGATTGAATAAATCAAGAAAATCTAATGAAACCGAATTAAGAAATAATCTTATATTGTAGCTCGCTGATACAATTTGATTACAAGTGCTTGAAAACCCTGTTTTACATCTTGACCAGTTAAAGCACTTGTTTTATAATATTTTATAATTTTATTATCTTGAGCAAATTTATTTATATGAACATCTGAAGTTGCATAATTTGGGCTTGTAGCTAATGCATTTTGATCAACCAAATCTGCTTTATTTCCAAATAATATAGTTGGGATATTTCCACATGCTTCTTTTATATCTGAAAGCCATTTAAGGACATGATTGTAAGTTTCAATTTCTTCAGGAGAAAGGGAAAAAACAACAATCGCACCACTACTTCCTGTATAAAATCGGTCACGTAAAGTACTAAAGGATTCTTGACCAGCTAAATCCCATAAAAATAACTCGACCTTCTCTCCTGCGACATTCTCTTCATATTTTGAAAATTGCATACCTAAAGTTGAAATATAATCTTTTTCAAATGAATCTATTGTATATCTTTTAATTAGGGAAGTTTTTCCAACAGCAGCATCCCCAACAATTACTATTTTAAATTTAAAGGCTTCACTCAAGTTAATCAACAATTTATTTTGTATTCTGTTTCCTACATAGTAAAAATGAGCTATTTTAAATTTTTACAATGCAATAACTATATAAATTTTATAGAATAATACTAGAAATTAAGAATAAAAAAGTAAATGATATCGCAATATGGATTTTAGGCTTATACTATTAATTCATTATAGTATAATTTACAAAATAGATTATAAATTGAAGTTAATTAATAAAATCTAATATTTTAGTAAATCAAACTTCAAAAAGTTTAATTAAATGTTCTGTGTCATCAGCCAATACATCTGGATTATGTTTTAACAGTGTATCTTTGTACGCCAGACCAGAAGCGACACATATCATTTTTACCTTAGCGGATTTTCCCGCATCTATATCTGTTGTCATGTCACCTATGAAAATTGCTTCTGATGGTTTTATT
>JAHQWY010000430.1 GCA_029856445.1 Promethearchaeia archaeon | reverse complement strand
ACAACTGCTTGGAGCAACTCATTTAATTTTCTCAAATCCTTCATTAAATAACCACCCTCCTTAGCATGAATTGCTCTACGTGAAGGACAACCGGCATTTATATCTAAAATATCAAAATTATAGCTTTCAAGATAATCTATTGATTTTCTAAATGCTTCTATATCAGCCCCGATTAATTGGATACTTATTGGTCTTTCTTCTTCTATTTTATATAAAATTTGTTCTAAAAATTTAGGGGTTTTAGCAATTCTCTTAGTATATAACATCGGAACACTTACTAATCCAATTTCTTGAAATTTTCTGCAAAATCTCCTATAAGGTGCTGTAGTCACATTTTGCATAGGTGCTAAAATATATCTATTTGCTAATTCAAGTGTTCCTAGTTTCATTGTATCCTTAAAATGACTTATGTTCTATAATAATGAAACTTTTTTATTACTTCAATTTTTCTATAATTAAACAAATCTATTCAATTGTTAGTAAGATGTCAAATTATCTCAAAGAATTTGAGTTCAAAAGTAGCCCTAAAAGCCTTACTTATTTAGATGGTGAACCTTTAAAATTAACAGAAAAGTTCGATTTCTTTCATAATAAAAACAAATTAAGAAAGGGACTTAATCAGCTTCAATATCTATTTAAATCTTATATAAATAACCCTCTCTTAGCTTCTGGAATTAGAGATAGTTATTTATCGGAGGAATATACTGAGAAATATTTAATTGTTCTTTTTACAACTCCTGAAATAGTTCAAAATTCTAACGAAATTTTAACAATATATTCTGATATTAAATTTTCTCAAGGCAATTTTGTTCTTGTTTCAACCCAAGATTATATCTTACTTTTAGCTGAAGATATGGAAGGAATAAATTTAGGTGTTGAAATTTTGGAAGAAATTCTAAACCAGGTTTTAGAGGATTATTTCAATAAGAAGAATTTCGAGGATTTTATAAAAATCCGTCAATTTAGATTATCTAATTTTTAGAAGAATTAAAAAAGATCCCTGACAAATTTCCATGGTTTTTGTTTTCTTAATTTGTAGGCTCTTTCTGCGTACTCTAAAATCATCCTATGTGTATTAAAATAAGCGGCTAAAGAAATCGCGTTTTTTTGTCGAAAGATCCATTCATCGTGGTTCATGTACATGGGGATAATATTGTTTTCTAAAGTTTCATAAAGCACATTAGCATCAATATCCCAATCATTTGAAACGCCAGGATCATCAGGATTAGAATCATCAGGTCCTATAGCCCAACCTGCTAGAGGATTCATTTTATATCCCTCCAACCACCATCCATCTTGAACACTAAAATTTGGTACTCCATTTAGTGCTGCTTTCATTCCACTTGTTCCACTTGCTTCACGATATCTATTAGGGGTATTCAACCATATATCCACTCCTGAAACAAGCATATGAGAGAGATCCATATTATAGTTTTCCATCATTACAACTTTTACTCCATAGTTATTGTACAAGTATTCACCAGCTTCATGTATTTTTTTGATATAATCTTTCCCCATTTGATCTTTTGGATGAGCCTTACCCGCAAAGATAAACTGTACACCATTTTTACAGATTTTACCTAACCTATCAATATCATGAAATATTAAAATTGCTCTTTTATACGTTGCAAAACGCCTTGCAAATCCTATTGTTATTAGTTCTTCATCCAATAAATTCCATGAATGACCTTTTTGATATGATATTAAGTTGAATTTATTCTCTATATGTGCATCAAAGACATCTAAATCATCAAGCTCTATGGCATTTTCAAGAACTTGTGGGTTGGATCTCCAATTCGGCCATTTTCTACCAAATATTTTTCGAAATGGTTTAGAGACCCAAAAAGGTAAATGGATTCCATTTGTGATGTAATCAATCTCATATTGTGGGAACATTTTCCTTGAGATATCACCATGTTTTTTAGCCACACCATTTCTATATCTGGAAAGTGCCATTCCTAGAAATGTCATATTGAATTCTCCATTATCATCAGCAAGTTTTCTTATTTCAGGAGGCATTCTTTTTTCAAATACTTTGTCTACCAAATCCTTTTTAAAGCGATCGTGACCAGCAGGAACAGGTGTATGTGTTGTGAATATAACTTTCTCTTTAACTTTTTCAATATCACCATTTAACATGTCATATAGTTCAACAATAGAAAAAGAACCGTGACCCTCATTTAGGTGATAAGTTTGAATGTTGTTGTATCCTAAAGATTTTAACAGTTTTACTCCCCCTATACCTAGAATCATTTCTTGCACAATTCTATTCCATCGAGAGGTAGAATCATAAAGAGAACCCGTCATGTTTTTCATCCAATCTTCATTGCCTTCTACATCGGTCGTTAACAAATAAATAGGCAAAACATGACCTGATTGACCAATCACATTATATTGCCAAGCTGAAACTTTCACATCTTTGTTCTCTATTTTCATAGTAATTGGTCGAGGAACTCTCTCGAACTCATAGAAGAAGTTCCATTCAATTTCTCTTTCTCTTTGTTCCCCATACTCATTAAAAAATTGATAAAAATAGCCAGAACTATAACATAAGCAGATCCCCACCATAGGAAGTTCTAGGTCTGCTGCAGATCGAACCGTGTCCCCAGATAACACTCCTAAGCCACCACTATATGTAGGAATATTACTATCTACGCCTATTTCCATGGAGATATACGCTACTGTTGTATTATTTTTCAGATCTTCGTCAACTTCCATTTTGCTTCACCAATATGAAGATATTAATTTGATTTCTTAATATCAATTATGAATTTTATATATTATGTGTAAAAACCATGGTTTAAAATCTTATCTTTATTAAATT
>JAHQWY010000429.1 GCA_029856445.1 Promethearchaeia archaeon | reverse complement strand
GGTCAATGCGTACATGTAGCAGGAACCTATAATTTTATGAATATAGCAACCCAATTAGGATTTGAATGTATTTTCTTAGGTCCTGCAGTACCAAATTCAGAGATTATTAATAAAATCAAAATGTTAAAACCAGGTATTTTAGGGCTTAGTTATCGATTAACGCCCTCTACTCTTAGACCAATACTTCAACAGTTTAAACAAGAATATTTAGAATTGAAAGAAAAACCTCAACAATTATTTTTTGCAGGTACTCCAGAAGTAGTTAGAGTTGCTAAAGAGTTTAATATTTTCCATGAGTACTTTATCGGAGGAGAATCAAAGCATAAAATAATCTCGATTTTAAGGAAAGATTTGGTAGCTCCGGAAGAAAAGATAAAGGTTCCTTTTGATTTAATATCTCGGATAAGATGGAAAAAGCCCTTTCCTGTAATAAGAGCCCATTTTGGATTATCAAATATGGAAGATACTTTAAATGGGATAAAGAAAATCGCAGATGCCGAGATTTTAGATATAATCTCAATCGCTCCTGATCAGAATACTCAAGCCAATTATTTCCACCCCGAGAGTCAGGTTAAAGAGTTATCTGGGGCTGGAGGGGTACCTATCAGGACAAAAGAAGATTTTTTGGAGTTACATAAAGCTAGATTAACAGGAAATTTTCCAATGTTAAGAATCTATGCAGGAACTCGGGATTTTATAAAGTTAGCTGAATTATACAGAGAAACTATTCAAAATGCTTGGGCAGCCATCCCCATTTTTTGGTTTAATCAAATGGATGGAAGAGGGCCGTTAACGTTAAAAGAATCCATAAAACAGCATTTAGAAGCGATAAAATGGCATAGTGATAACAACATTCCCGTCGAAATCAATGATTCTCATCACTGGAGCTTAAGAGATGCTCCAGATGCTATTGCTGTAGCTGATATGTATCTAAGTGGGATAATAGCTAAAAAATTAGGGGTAAGACATTTTATCGCCCAATATATGTTTAATACACCTCCCTCCAGTTCACTTGATATGGATTTAGCTAAGATTCTAGCTAAAAATGAATTACTTCATACTTTAATTGATAAAAAATTTTCAGTAATCAAACAAGTTAGGACGGGATTAGCCAGTTTTCCAGTGGATCTAAGTAGAGCTAAAGGTCAATTGGCAACAGCAACTATAGTTCAACTAGCAATAAAACCAGATATTGTTCATGTAGTTAGTTATTCAGAAGCTGCTCACGCTGCTCTTCCAAAAGATGTAATTGAAAGCTGTAAAATTGTTGAACAAGTTATAAATGGGATTTATTCAAGTGAAATTGATGTAATTAATGATAAAATATTAAAAAGAAAAGAAGAATTAATTAATCAAGCGAAGTGGATAATTGACTCAATACCGTATCTAGCTAAGAATAAGGAGGAAATTCAAAATCCATATACTAATTATAAGGTTTTAAATCGTCTCGTAAAATACGGAATTTTTGATGCCCCCCATTTAGTAAATAATAAATACGCTCAAGGAAAAATTAAAACTAAAATAATTAATGGTGGTTGCTACTCCTGGGACGATTTAAGAAAAAAAAAATATGATGAGATACAAAGAGTTAAAGATATCATCATTAATCTACAAGATTTAAAGTTGATCAATTTATTAAATAAAAAAGAAAAATCTATTTTTGGGGTGATAGATAAATGAAGTTTTGTATAATAGGAGCAGGAAATGGTGGTCGCGCATTTGCCGCATATCTTTCTTCCAGAGGACATAAAGTGAATCTCTATAATCGTTCATTTTCAAGAATCATGGATATAAAGAAGAAAGGTGGAATTAAAGTGTCTGGGGAAATAAAAGGATTTTTTCAATGTAATTTGGTCACACAAAATTTAAAATTAGCAATAAGAGACGTTGATGTAATTTTAATAGTCGTCCCTGCTTCCGCACATAAAGAAATTGCTGATAGAATGGCAAAATATCTTTCTCCTGATCAAATAATCCTATTAAATCCTGGAAGAACTTTTGGTGCCGTTGAATTTCGACGAACAATTGAAAAAAAAGGGCTCTTATTTCCTATTTTCATTGCCGAAACTCAAACATTAGTTTTTACATCAAGACAACTAAAAAAGAATGGTGTAAAAATCCTTAGAATTAAAGATAATGTCGATCTTGCTGCATTTCCCGAAAAAGACACCTTCTTTATATATGATACCTTAAAAGAAGTATTTCCTCAACTAAATGCTGTAGATGATTACCTAGAAATGACATTAAATAATATTGGAATGCTATTGCATCCAACGCTTTCATTATTAAATGCTGGAGCCATGGATTGTGGAAGAGAATTTAAATTTTATGCAGGGGGCGCAACCCCTCGTACATGTGAAGTCCTTGAAACTATTCAAAATGAATTGAATAAAATATTTGAAATTTTGGGTTTCAAACAATTAAGATTTTGTAAGTGGGCAAAAAAATCCTATAATGTTAAAAAAAATCGGATCTACACAGCTATTCAAGACATAAAAGCATACAAAAATATTATGGCACCAAAACAATTAATAACTAGATACTTTACAGAAGATGTGCCTACTGGACTTGTGCCCATATCCTCTTTAGCAAAGTTTTTAGGAGTTGAAACACCAATTATTGATTCTATAATAAATATTTCTTCAATTTTATGTGGAATTAATTTCAAACAAGAAGGTCGAACTCTTAAAAAATTGGAAATTACAGATTTTATAAAGAAGAGAATAATAAGTAAACAAGATTTAGATACCTTCGAAGAAATTTTTATAAAAACTAAAACTTAATTTTTTGCTTATTTTTTTCATTCTCGTCTTTAGATAAACTCTAA
>JAHQWY010000428.1 GCA_029856445.1 Promethearchaeia archaeon | reverse complement strand
CAACTTTGGGACTTAGGAGGTCAAAAAAGATTCAGATACCTCCTTGAAAATTATGTTATGGGTGCAAGAGGCGCACTCCTATTATTTGATCTAACAAGAATGCCCAAAATCGGTGATATACTTGAATGGGTTAATATTGCTAGACTTCATGATATAAATTTACCGATAATTTTAGTTGGGTCTAAAAATGATTTAGAAGATTTAATAGCTGTAGATGATGAGAGTGCTCTTCATATTAAGAATGCTTTTAATATGATCGATTATATTAAAACTTCAGCTAAATTGGGTTATAATATCGAATTACCATTTGAGATTTTAGCAAAAAATTTAGTTGATACTAGTAAATATTAAAATAAAAAGCAATTTTTTGCAAGATCATGAAGGATGAAATTGTTATACTTGGATCTGGTGGAGGAAGGCATCACATCAGAACACAACACCGTGCTACAGGTGGTACCTTATTTAAATTCAATGGAATACAAGCTCATATAGATCCTGGACCTGGTGCGACAGTTAGACTTGCTCAATATAAGGAAGATCCTGTTAAAACTGAGTTATTTATCGTAACTCATGCACATGTAGACCATTACAATGATCTTAGTGCAGTTATAGAAAGTTCAAGAAAAATTTTGCACGATAAAAATTACAACTACTATAAGAAGGGTACACTAATCACCACTCCTGAGGTGATCAACTTAATCTCAGACTATCATCTGAATATGCTTGAGCGAGTTGTGAAATTTAAGACAGGAGATAAGCTGAATTATAAGGGTGTTAAAATTACTGGAACCAAAGCTGTTCACTCCCCCATTAACGAAGGTTTTGGAATAAAATTTGATCTCAAAGAATATTCATTAGCATTTACTAGCGATACTATGGTATTTGACGATTTTTCAGACCAATTTTCGGGAGTAAACATTTTAATTCTCAACCTTCTACGTCCTGATTCTATAACTTGTAAAAGGCATTTATGTACTGACGAGGTTATTCCTTATCTGAATAAAATCTATCCACCATTGGATTGTTTAATTATTACTCATTTTGGCTCCTACATGGATGGTCCACGCTCAAAAGGTAATTTTGTACCGAGTCAAGTTGCTAAATTGCAGGACCATACTAGCATAAAAAAAGTAGTTGCAGCTGAAGATGGGCTGAAATTAAACATAGATGAATTATTATCATAGTTTTTTGCTAAAATTACTTAAAAAAATTTTTGACAAATTTGTTATAAAAAGTACATATTTTTGTGTAAATAATAATTACGTTATATTAGAACATATATAAAATATAAACAGTTAATTTTTAAATTAATAATCCTATTCAAACCTAGGAAGGGAAATTAAACATAAAGTTTAAGAAAACCGCGCATACATTGGATTTCGCCCTCTATTAAACTCGCTTGAGTTTAATTCTCTCCCTGATTTTATTAATTTGGCGTGGTTTCCTTTTTCCCTTACCTTTTTATATTTCCTCTTAACATTTCATGCACAATATTATTTTCTAATGATAGAATCATAACTGATAAAATTTAAATTACTTTATAAGACGAATACTTTCTCTTAATAAGTATACATATTCTTATCTTGAATAATACAGAGCTTCAATCTTGAAAATATATATCCGTTAAATATTTTGGTATATCATTCGTCGGAAATCCAATGACGACAAACGATACATTGAAGGATTCGTTGAAATTCAATTTTATTTGAATTGTTGGTACGGATTTTCCTTGTGATCATTACATTGCCGCACTTAGTACATATAGTTAGGTCTTTTGGTTTTAATTTGTGTGCAGACAAGTATCATATCACAGTTATCTGATTATTCTAATTAAAAAAAAATTTACTAGTTGTACCTTATAAATGGTAGTTTTGCCGATAAAACAACCCTTATTTAGATATTAATAACTCTTTAATTATTTAAATATGTTTTTTAGTAAAAATTTTTAGATTTCCGTACAAATTAGGTATGAAATTAAATTAAAATGAGTCAAAATGAAGATTCTATATAAAATTTAACGGTTTTACTTATTTAAATTAGAAGATTCTCTTTCATTTTCATTGTTTGTATTTTTTAAGACAGTTATAAGAATTGCAACAAAAATCAATCCACAACCAATCCAACCAAATACAGATAAAATCACACCCCCAATAAGGAAATCAAATAATACTGCAAACACAGGTTCTAAAGAGAAAATAATTGCTGTTTGAGTTGCTCCTACATACTGTTGACTCCAATTTTGAAATAAAATTGTAAGTGTCATAATCCCAATTCCCATATAAATCATTGCATACCAAAAAGAAAGAGAATACGAAGATGAGGTATAAGACTCTTGAATCAAAAGTGAGCAAGAAAAACCTATAGAACAGATTACTACAATTTGAATGATAGAATAATTATAGATATCAACAAGTCGAACAAATTTATCATTATAGATAATATAAAATGCCCAAAAAAAAGCACAAATTAATACTACTAAATCACCAATAATTATTCCCGATTCACCCTCTAATAATAAAAAAACCATACCTCCAACTGATAGGGCTACAGCAACCCAAATTCTTTTATTCAACGACCTTTTAAATCCAAGCCATGCAATAAAAGGTACAATAACAACACTCAATCCAGTAATAAAACCTGTTTTTCCTGCTGTTGTTGTTTGAAGTCCTATAGTTTGTATAGCGAAACCAAAAAAATAAAGAAGTGCCGTTCCCAAAGCCATCAAAAAAATCTTTTTATTAAGATATCTTAAATGAGGAAAGAATGGTATAAATCCTATAAGAGCAATTGCGAATCTTAAACCTATATAAAAGAAGATAGGAACATCTT
>JAHQWY010000079.1 GCA_029856445.1 Promethearchaeia archaeon | reverse complement strand
ATTTTTATTTTTTTAAATTTAGCAATATATATACTCCTTTTTATATTTGTAAGAATTTTAGAAGCAAAAGCAGATTTAAAAGCCAAAAAAGCAGGATATGCAAATGAGCTTGCCAAAGCGCTATATAATTTAGAAAGCTTTTATGCAACAGGACGAGAAATTGGATTTAATACTATGCTTCTATGTGATGAGAAAATTACAAACGATAACCAATTATTAGATTATATGAATACAGCTATTTATCTAAATCGGTCAATAATTAAACCATCACGAATTTCTCTCATAGGGAATTTCATTAATTCGCATCCTCCGAGCTATTTAAGAATTGCTAATATATTGGGGGATGAATTAAAACCAAGTAAAGAGGCTATTCTTCCTTTTATTTGTTTGAAAAAATCAAAACAACAGAAATATGCCAGAAAATTTGAATCTGCACGACAAAAATTTAAAACTATTGCAAATAGCAAATTCAAGGAGACTTTTGAAATAGAAAATATTCCTTTTCTAATGGAAAATTTGAGAAGAAAAGAAGTATATAAATTTGATCTAAACAAAGATTACATTTTTAGAAATAAGATTACTGATGAAGTCAGAGTAGGAAAATTAAATGATATTCAATTCCTTGATGATATTAGCGAAAGTGAACAATTTACCATAACTAATCTAAAAACTAATAAAAAGGAATTGTTAAATTCATCATTATATACTCATGTTCAAATAGATCTTAATGAAAAATACTTTTTTGGGAAGAATTCTCCATTAACTTTGATAGATATTGACTTAAATAAGAAGAATCATAAAGAAAGCTCTTTAATATTTCTTAATGAGAAAAAGAAAAAGCTTTTAAAACCAATTTTAAAAACTAAGCTCCCAAATTCACTAGCTTTAATTAAAAATTTAAAAGAACAAGAAATTTTTTTCAAAAAAAAGGGTGAATTGAAAATCTCCAGATGTATAGACGTTTTAGATGCAGAAGATTTAGAAAATTATAAGTTGATTCTAACTAATTTTGAAACTAGAGAAAATGATGAACCAGAGTATTTAAAATATGCATTAAAAGAACTGATTATTAAACCAAAAAGGATAGCTTTTACTATACATAGAGATAGAAAGTTTCGAGAATCTGAGGTAAAACTAATAAAATGGCTGATAAACAAGAAACTTCTTTCCTATATTTATCTAAAAAAACCAGTAAATAACTTAGAAATTGGATTTATTCAGAAAATTAATATAAACTTACATAATTTCGGAAAAAATTTGAAAAAAGATGAAAATAATGAAGTTGAAACTCTTTTTCTTAACAATATCTTTGGAAAAGAAATAAAAATCCCTTACAATAAAATAGAATTAATTATTTTTGATTATACCAGTGCTATGATTCAAATTAAATCAGAAACAAGCTTTTCTAGTCGCTTGGGTTATAAATTATTAAAGAAATTTAAACCAGAAAGAATCTTAATAACTTAAAAAAATTTATTATAAATAAACCTTTCAAAGGGTTATCAATGTCAAATAAAATTAGAAATTTTTTAAACCTCCTTCGTGTCCGGCAATATTACAAAAACACAATGATCTTTGTTGGGATTTTTTTCAGTGAAAGACTCCTTGAAACCGATCTCTATTTTAATCTTTTAATAGGCTTTATTCTGTTATGTCTTTCATCATCATTTAATTATATTATTAATGATATAAGAGATGTAGAAAATGATAGAAAACATCCAGAAAAAATTAAAAAAAAACCTCTAGCATCAGGAGACATCTCTATAACTTTTGCTGTATTGTTATTAATTATAATAGCAGGAATAGTTATTTCATCGTTAATTTTTCTGATTCGAAATCTAGGTTTTGTTTTTATGATAATTTCGATTATTATCACAGGTCAGCTTTATAATCATCTTTTTAAATATTACGCTTTTATCGATATTCTTATTTTATCTACAGGATATTTATGGAGGGCTTTAGCAGGATGTGCAATAATAGAAGAATATGTTTCTGCTTGGTTATTTTTAGCCATTTTTGAATTGGCAATGTTTTTGAGTATTGCAAAAAGAAAAGGTGATTTAAATATTCTTGGAAAAGATGAAGCCATTGGGCACAAGAAAATTTACGATCAATACTCTCTCAAGTTACTAGACCAATTTCACATAATAATAGCAGGATCATTGTTTATGACATATTCTCTCTATCTTCTTATTAATTTTAGTCTAATTAATTTAAATTCAACCGAAACTCCAAATGCTAATTTTCATGAATATATTTCAATTTTTACAATTCCAATTTCATTATATATAATTATGCGTTATATGTACCTTACCTCTACAAAGCCAGAAATCGCTAGAAATACTGAAAAAGCCTTTATGGACAAAGGTATAATAATTGCCAGCGCTTTTCTATTTGTAATATTACTATTTTCATTTTATTTTGATGTATTTCTTGACTTTTTTAAAAAATAATATATTATACAAATTTTTATACCTCTCATCAATTTAACTTTGTTTCTATTTGAGGGCTTTATATATTATCTCATGAAGATCAAGAGAGAGATTATTTAATTAATCGAACTATAAAAGAAAGGGTTAAATTTGAAAAATTGTTGAATTAGTTAAAATGAGAATCCAGATATGATACCGCATCATAACAGATTTCTAGACAATCAGATAAATTTTTATTGGAACATTTATCGGGTGTATCGATCTTGGAGTGTATATATTTCGAATCTTTATCTGAATGAAAGCAAGCGATTTGAAACTTCTTTTTTGTCACCCGTCTAAAAATTCGAAAAGATCTAAAATCACTTTTGGGTTTGAAAACTTTTTCATATCTATCTATAGGGATATTTAATTTATTCGCAGACGCTTGTAATATATCATTTAAATCATTATTAATTGATTTTTTAAATATTAAACCTGATTTATCTAGAAGTCCAATATAACTACCGACCATATCAATATTAATATTAATTGATCTCTCAAGGTTGTATTGTTTCTTAAAATCTTTCAAGTGTTTCTTACAAAATTTTCTTGATCCTTTTAAACCCCATTCCTCTGCTCCAAACCATATAAAAAGAACTTCAAAATTATTAAGGGGTTTGTTTCTGATAAGTTTAGATAGTTCTATTAAAATAGAAACGCCACTCGCATTATCAATTGAACCAGTGGATTTATTAGAAGTAAAGATGAAAAGAAATATTGGAATTATTGCACTTAATGTAATCAAAGAAAGAATACTAATCATGTAAATTATAAAATTATTTAAATAAGTAACTGAGAGTATGTAGAGAGTCAACCAGATTGAGATGATTATTGATAATCCTATATAAGGAAAAATTATTAATTTAATAATTACCAATAACACTCTCTGCACTTTATATGGCACTCTTGATGAAACTGAATCATAATGAGCCGAAAAAATAATAATTGGGGGAGTAGCTTCGGCATTTTTAGCCAAAATTTTGGCTATTACATTCTTCGACTCTTCTCTCTTCACAAATGAAATTTTACGTGTTTTTTGAAACATATATTTAATAAAAAAAGCCAACACTATGATTAAAATAAAACGAAATATTAACAAATAACCTATCGCCATTAAGTAGATAGTCTTCATTAACATACTTATTGGAGTATTCCATGAAAAATATTCTGCTCGAGATTCAATCCCACCTAAATTTAATTCTTCTTGTATATAATTAATTGCTTTAGTTTCTCCTACACTTGCTGCCGAGCGATCAAATGCTAAAGCCTCCACATGGTTAATTAAATCCAATTCTTCTTTTAAATCTTGATTTGAAATAATTGTCATAATCTTTATATTTTATTCCTCATCTCTTTAATGAATTAATATTTTATCCACTCTTTAATCTTTTCCTTTTAGATTTGAAATAAGTTTTCATTGATATCATATAGAATTCTTTTTTTAGTAATTTTGTTTTGTTCATTAAAACTATTACTTATCATGCTCACAAATTTTGTATTCAATATTTAATTTACTTTCTTTTATCTTTCTCTATCTTTATAATATCGTTTCACATTCAAAAAAAAAGGATAAAACTTATAAAGTTTTGAATTTAAAACAATACTTAACACTAATTTTCAAAAAAAAATCTTTCTAGAATATCATTTAAGTGATAAAAATATGGAAATGGAAAAGAAAAATTTAGCAATAATAATTTTAGCTGTAGCCTTAGCTGCATCTGGAATCGGTAACATATTATTTGCTGTTCTTGGTGGTTTTATTGAAGTAACTGAACCAGAAGAACTACCTACTGCTCTCATTTTTGGCACAGCCTCTGGGCCTGTAGATGCTGATCCCCAATATATGTGGGACAGTGAATCATTTGATTATGCCTATCAAATTTTTGAAGGTTTATACGCATATAATTTAAGTGATCCAGATGTTCCTTTGATTTCAAAGCTTGCTACTGATTTTGGTACTTGGGATGGTTATAACCACACAATATCCTTACGACAAGACGTTGATTTCCATTCAGGCACTCATTTTAATGCCTCATCTGTTAAATTTACGTTTGATAGATTAAACTTCTTATGTAATTTTACAGGTGATCAAGGCCAAGATGATACAGCTTATGGTGAATCAATCATTGCTGTATTATATTCATGGCCTGATGGTACCCCTGTTCTTAATAGAACAATAATTAATAGCGAATATAGTGTTACATTCGTATTGAACAGAGAATATGGTGTCTGGCTCCCACTATTAACCTTTACAGCTTCAATGATGCTCGATTATGAATTATGGGAAGTGGATGATTACGTTTGTGAAGGTATGTCTGGAGCAACTGCAGAAACGATCTCCGGTACCGGACCTTTCAAGTTGGATTATACCATTGCTGGTGTGGAGACTCAATACTCAAGGTTTGATGACTATTGGCAAACTCCAGCCCAAATTGAAAAGTTAGTAATAACTATTATTCAAGATTCAGATGCGAGAAATACTGCGATGTTGAATAGAGATGTGCACATCTTAGATGCTCCTAACCCATCATACTATGATGAGATGCGAGCAAATAAGGATATCATACTCTATGAGGCAGGTCCTGGTACAACTACCCAATATTTGGGGATGAATAATAACCTTTACAACTTTACTTGGAGAAGCGCAATTTCCTTTGCTATTGACTATGATTATTTGATTGATAACATCATGGAAGGTGAAGCCGTAAGATTAAAATCACCAATTCCCCTAGGAATTCAATTCGCAAACTGGTCATATGAAGTAGCTGATTATAATATAACGAAAGCAAGAGAATATATGGTTAGCATGGGTCATGGGAGTATGGCTTGGACAGATTCTCAATGGCAAGCTGCTGAATTCTTAGTAATGAACTATACTTATAACATAGGTAACCAGGTTAGAGAAGATTTCTATACTGTATGTGAAAATACCTTAGACTTAATTGGAATTACTCTAGAGTATAACGGCTTAGAATGGGATCCATACCTCGATTATTTATATGGTCAAGAAGGGTATGATCAATTGTCATTATGGTTTATCGGCTGGATGCCTGATTATAATGATCCAAGTAACTATGTGAATTCCTTAATGTCTAACGTCTCATCTTCAAACACTGCACAAATCAATGATCCTACATTAGAAGCTTATATGTTGGCAGGTTTACAAGAAACCGATCAGAATGTAAGACAACAAATTTACTGGGATCTACAGAAACACGCTGTTGAAAACCTAAGACCTTGGTGCTATTGTTATGTTGGTCGAAACATGGATTCTTATGTAAAAGAATTGCACGGTTATCCAAGTAATGGTATGGGCTACAACTACTTCTATCCATGCTATTTCGCGTAGGTAGAGAAACAACTTTAAAAAATTAAAAAACAACTATTTTTTTTTTATTATTTTTTAAATTAACCCTGAATATCTTTACAAATATTTTAATATCCTATTATGAAAAACCAATCTAGTAAAAGTTTTGAATACGTTAATTCTTAAAGAATTAATCTGACAGAAGGAAAAAATAATAGAATAATTAATAAAGAACCGATCATTGATACAAATAATTTTGAAAAATTACCTACAATTTTCGACTTACAGCAAGTAGACTTAAGAAGATTATTATAATTATTATAAAAATTTCATTCATTCTATAATTAAATGAATCTATAGGAGGAGATTAGTGTTGTCAATGATTGGCTATACGGCTATTTTTTTGGGAGGATTATTCATTATTGTAGGTCTTGGAGTAATACTCTATTTTATTGCTATTTGGTTTAAAGCTAATGAAAAATTCCAAATTGATATGGCTCGACAAGGTAATTTTATTGTAGCACTCTTAATGGTTTATTTTATATTCTATGGTTTTGTTGCTAATGTATATGGGAAATCAATTGGGGAAGATATATTATTTACATATAAAATCCTATTTAATCCGCGATCTTGGTTCTCGATTTTTATCCTTATGGTAATCGTCATCTTTTTAATTATAAGAGAAACATTTTTTGAGTACGGGATTCGGAACAGCATAATGCTTACTCCATTTATAGTAGGAATGGCATGGATTTGGTACTGGTTTATTGTTGATTTTGATATTACTGTCATTCCACTGTATTTTATTAGGTTTGAAGCTTATTTATCAATTATTAGTATTTTAGGTATTAACTTAATAACTGCAATTATTGCGGCTATCTTAAAACAAATATATAAAGAATTTATAAAAACTACAAAAGAGTTAATTATCAAAGAAGTATAAAAGAAAAAATAAAATTAGATAATTAAAAAAATTGGCTGGGTTCTATCTATGAGTATAATTAAATATGTATTTAGAAGGTTTTTAACTCTAATACCAGTTTTATTTGGTGTATTACTGCTTTCTTTTATGATGTCAAGGGCGATGCCCGGAGATCCTATATTAGCTCATATCCCTCAGGATTACACTTGGGAGCAATATTTAGCTATGCGTCATCGACTTGGATTTGATAGACCTTTATGGCAACAATTTTTTATTTATATTGGTAATTTATTTTCAGGAAATTGGGGTTATTCTGTGTCTATCAATAGAGGTCAAGAGGTTTGGGATCTTATTTGGGAGAGATTCCCACGAACCTTAGATATTACTATATTTGCAATGATAATTGCTTCTTTTGTCGGGCTAAAAACGGGAATTATCTCAGCTACTCACAGAAATAAAGCAAGAGATACTATTCTAAGAGGTTTTGCTCTTGTGGGAGTGTCGATTCCCATCTTCTGGTTTGGCTTAATTTTGCAATTGACATTAGCTTACAGACTGGATTTATTTCCAGCTATTGGGTTCAAAAAAATGAGTTATACTGATCCTAAATTTGTTACTGGCTTTAGGATAATAGATTCTCTAATATCAGGGGAATGGTATTTTATTTGGGATTATTTATACCATCTAGCATTACCAGTACTGTGTTTATCTTTTATAACTCTTGCGTCAATTACTAGACAAACCCGTTCTAGTATGCTAGAAGTACTACAACAGGATTATGTAAGAACTGCAAGAGCTAAAGGATGTAGAGAAAAAGATGTAATAAATAAACATGCTAAAAGAAATGCTTTAATCCCTACTGTAACAATCATAGGGCTGAATATTGGCGGTTTATTAGGAGGTGCAATTTTAACCGAAACAACATTTAATTTACACGGTATTGGCGAGTTATTGCTGCGAGCTATAGTGGATAACGATTATTATGTAATCAATGCAATCGTGTTTATGACAACTCTGATATTTATTTTTGTCAATCTTTTTACAGATTTAATATATGCTTATTTAGATCCTCGTATAAAATATTAAAAAAGAAGTAGGAAACGTTTAAAGAAGGGAAGAAAAAATGGGACAACTATATGATCAAGAAGAATTAGTTGAGGTAAGAAAAAAGGAGAGTCCAGCTAGGAATGTGCTTTCATGGACACGTTCTAATTTGAAATTCCTTTTTTTACCTGGTTATAGATTAGAGGAACTTACGATTCGACAGGAAGAATATGAAAAAACCATAAGTAAAAGAAAGTTTATTCGAAGACTAAAGTCAACTCTTACAATAGTTGGGATAGCTATCATTCTTATAATTGTCAGTTTTGCAGTCTTCGCTCCATGGATATCTCCCTACTCATATCCGATAGCTGATGGTGTTTGGGAACCCTGGTATGCCCCTCCTTCTTCAGAACATCTGTTAGGAACAACACATTTTGGAAGAGATGTATTAGCAAGAATGATATGGGGCGCAAGATCATCATTGACAATTGCATTACCGGCTATTACGTTGAGTGTAGTTGCGGGAGTCTTTTTTGGTATTATTGCTGCGTACTATGGCGGATGGGTTGATGCAGTTATTATGAGGATTGCTGATATTCTTTTTGCATTTCCGGGATTAATATTTGCGATAGTGTTAGTAGGTATATTAGGTCGACGAATGGAATATATAATTCTAGCTTATGGAATTCTTGGAATACCTTATTACGCAAGGTTAATTAGGGGAAATGTATTACAAGCTAGAGAACTTCCCTATGTAGAAGCTGCTAAAGTTGCTGGAGCAGGAAAATGGAGGATAATGTTCAAACATATACTGCCGAACACTATTCAACCAATTATTATCTCATTTACATTTGATATCGGTGGAGTAATTTTAAGTTTCGCGGGTCTAGCATTTTTAGGATACAGTGATCCACACCTAATTGAATGGGGTAGAGATATAGATCTTGGCCGTGGGCATCTGGTTGATGCGCCTTGGGCGTCATTTTGGCCAGGGATGATGATTGTGTTTACTGTCTTGGGTTTTATGTTGGTAGGTGATGGACTACGCGATGCTTTGGACCCTAGACTAAGAAACTTATGACTTCCATTAAATTACATAAAAACTAAGTGATTTGGTTAAAATAATGGGCATAATAGAAGATAAACATAGAGTTGATGATAAAAAAAATCACAAGTTAATAACAGATGACAAATCTGCAGAATCTATCCTTAAAGTCGATAATCTGAAAACTTATTTCTATACAGAGGAAGGCGTCGTTAAAGCTGTTGATGGTGTTTCATTTAAGATATATAAAGATGAAGTTATGGGGCTTGTAGGTGAAACTGGTTGTGGAAAATCAGTTACAGCTCTTTCTATTTTACGGCTTGTAAGAGAACCTGGTAAAATAATTGATGGCAGTATAGTTTATAAAGGATTACCCTTATTAGATTTAACTGAACAAGAAATGAGAGAACGTCGTGGTAGAGATATTACTATGATTTTTCAAGATCCTTTAAATTCTCTTAATCCTGTATTTTCAGTTGGACATCAGGTCATGGAAGTATTTAGTTTGCACCAAATGGATGAGGTTAAGAAGGAACTTGATGATCGTATTCTTAAAAGAAAGAATCTAAGAAATAGAATGAAAGAATTGAAGATTTACCTTAAAGAAAACGTCAAAGAAATAACTAATGAAGAAAAAGAAAAAATCGAGCAAGAAATAAGAGAACTCAAAGAAGAAACAGTCCATATACCAATTCTGAAAGATGTTCTTTCAGAAAGAGCGGAGAAAATTATAAAAGAAGTAGGAATTCCTGATGCAAAAGGAATTTTAAAAAGATACCCACATGAGTTAAGTGGGGGTATGAGACAGCGGGTTATGATTGCTATGGCTCTTTCATGTAATCCATCACTTCTTATAGCTGATGAACCGACTACTGCATTAGATGTTACAATTCAAGCTCAAATTCTCGATCTAATGAAAGACTTAAAACTAAGATTTAAAACATCAATTCTTATAATTACACATGATTTAGGAATAATTGCTGAATTGTGTGATAGGATCGCTGTTATGTATAGTGGAAATATTGTAGAATATGCAACAGCAGAAGATTTATTTAAAAATCCAAGACATCCCTATACAAAAGGTTTAATTGGGGCGATACCAAGCATAGAAAAGAAAAACCAAAAGTTACAAACTATTCGAGGTATGGTCCCTAATCTTATATATCCGCCATCAGGATGCAGATTCCATCCCCGATGTGATTATAGAATGGAAATCTGTCATAAAGTAAAACCTCAATTGACAGAAATAACTGATAGATATTTTGTTGCTTGTCATCTTTTTGATCCGAGATATAAAGATTCACCTAAGTATATTCGATCTGAAAAAGAAGATGAAGCTTCGTATAAAATGTAACTAAAAAAAAAGGAGACAATTTAAATGACTACTCCAGAATTAAAAGCAAAAGAAACTGAATTGGTACAGCCTATGAAAAAAAAAAAGAAAAGAGAAGTAATTATTCGTGTTGAAAACCTCAAGACATATTATCCAATACTAGGAGGTTTATTTAAACGTAAAATTGGAGAGGTTAAGGCTGTTGATGGGGTTACGTTCAATCTGTATAAAAATGAAACCCTTGGTTTAGTTGGCGAGAGTGGATGTGGTAAAACTACAATTGGGAATACTATTTTAAATTTAGTAAAAAATACAGATGGGGAAATTTTTTACGAGAAGAGAAGGATTGATGCTAATAGAATTGAAGGAATATGGGAAAGAATAGCTCAAAGATTCAGAAATTTTTATGTTAACGCTTTACCCATCATTCAGTCGAAATTAAAAGTAAAAATCGAGACATTCCGAACCAAACTACCATCTAGTACAACTTTTAAATTTATAATAAGTTTACTTTTTGTTTTTTTGTTAAGTTTTGGTGCGACTTTTAGTTTATTCAATTACGGAATAATAGCAGCTATCTTATTCGCTATAGGTTTTTTACCGATTTTAGTTTTAGTTATAGTTCTCATGTCGATAAAAATAAGTTATGTAAATATTAAATCTATAGCTAAACAAATTCAAAAGGATTTACTAATTGATAAGTTCATACGTAAAAAAGTTCAAATGGTATTCCAAGATCCTGATGCTTCTTTAAATCCTCGATGGAAAATTGTAAATATTATTGGTGAACCGCTTAAAATATTAGAAGGTTTAACAAAAAAAAGAAGGATCAGGAGTAGAGTTTATGAATTATTAGAGACTGTTTCGATGAAACAAGAGCATTTAGATCGATATCCACATGAATTTTCTGGAGGTCAGAAACAAAGAATTGTGATTGCAAGAGCATTAGCAAGTAATCCTGAAGTAATTGTTTTAGATGAGCCTACATCCGCTTTAGATGTATCAGTACAAGCCCAAATTCTAAATTTATTGAAAGAACTCCAGAATGAATTTAATTTATCTTATTTGTTTATAACTCATGATCTTAGTGTTGTTCAGCATATTGCTGATCGAATCGCTGTAATGTATCTAGGAAAGTTTGTCGAAACTGGTACAGTTGATGAGGTATTTTATAATCCAACTCATCCTTATTCGAGAGCCTTATTATCGGCAAGACCAACATTCGATCCAACATCAAAAACAAATAGAATTATCTTAGAGGGAGATGTCCCTAGCCCAATAAATCCCCCTGAAGGTTGTCCTTTTCACCCTAGGTGTCAAGAAAAAGGTGAACATATAGGATGTGGTATAGAAGAACCTAGAAAGATTCATTTAGGCGGAGATCATTATATTATGTGCCTTCCTTTTAAAGATGAGAAAAAATCTTATGAAGGGATGAAATTTATTTCAGATTAGTTTTTTTTATTCTTTTTTTATTTATTTTTTCAACAGATAATTATATTTTTTAATATTAAATCATTAAAGATTGATTAAAACTAGATAATTTCTTCATGATGCCAAAAAACTCTCAAGTATATGTAATTAAAACATCCCCCAAATCTATTTTAGAAGATTATCAGAATCTAATGCAACTTACTGAATATCAAAAATTCTTTGATATAAACAGTAAGATAATTTTAAAATTAAATTTAAGTTGGTCCAAATTCTTCCCTGCTTGCTCTAGCCCTCCGTGGCAAGTTGAGGGCATACTTAAAGCTATGATTAAAGATGGTTTTAATCCAAAAAAAATTTTTACTGCTGAAAATCGAACAGTTGTAACAAATATCGAGAAAGGATTAAAAGGCAACAAATGGACACCAATAATAAACAAATATGGTGTTAAATTCGTACCATTAACTCGGATTCCGTTTGTTTCATATGAATCTTTAAGACCAAAATTTATAACCCTTAAAAGTAAAAAACTTCATGCTTTAGATTCCAAGATATTTCCTGATGGATTTAGAATTCCTAAATTTTATATGGGAAAACCTATAATTCATCTTCCTACAATGAAAACTCATGGTCATACTGGAGCTGTAGGTGGCTCATTGAGGAAAACCTCTGAAGAAATGAAGCATGGGGGAATAACATGTGCTATGAAAAATGCTTTTGGGGGATTGTTAACAAAGAGAAGACATTTCTCACATCAATACATGTCTGAGGTTTTGGTAGATTTATTAATCATCCAGAAGCAAATCCATCCTCAAATTCTATCAGTAGTTGATGGAACTGTATGTGGTGATGGAGCAGGGCCAAGAACAATGATTCCCCGAATAAAAAATTATTTACTTGCAGGTTATGATCAAGTTGCTGTTGATACTGTTGTTGCTCGGATGTTTGGTTTCAAACCTTTAGAACTACCTGCTATAAAATTGGCCCATGATGAAGGTCTTGGGTGTGGAGATTTTGACCAGATTGAGATTATTGGGGAGGATGTATCAAATATTAATTGGAATTTTAAAGTGAAACGCAGTTTAGTAATATGGGGAGATCAAATGGTACGAAAAGGAC
>JAHQWY010000078.1 GCA_029856445.1 Promethearchaeia archaeon | reverse complement strand
CACCAGGACGCATGGATGCCTTGCAGGAGCAAACAGATGAAATTTCTTTTTCCGTTCTTGAACCCAAGCCAGATGGCTTTCGCAACTACCAGAAGACTCTTTATGCCGTATCAGCTGAAGAAATGCTGGTTGACCAAGCACAATTGTTAACTCTGACTGCACCCGAAATGACGGTGCTTATGGGTGGCTTACGCGTCCTAAACACCAACTTCGGAGGAAAACAGCATGGTGTCTTCACCAAGCGACCTGAGGCACTTACCAATGACTTCTTTGTAAATCTGCTCGACATGAGTACAACTTGGAAAGCAACCACAGAAGACAAAACCTTATTTGAAGGATATGATATCGAAACAGGTGAACTCAAGTGGACAGCCACCCGTGTTGACCTCATCTTCGGTTCGAACTCCCAACTTCGGGCATTAGCGGAAGTTTATGGTAGTGATGACGCTCAGGAGAAGTTCCTGCATGACTTTATAGCGGTGTGGAATAAACTTATGAACTTAGATCGTTTCGATCTCGCATAGTAGTTCAATATTCCCCGAGCTTATTAAATTTTTTATTTTTTTTTCATTTTGTTTATTCTTACTTAAGGTTTTATTGATTCTAATTGAGTACTAATAGTCATTCTCAACAAGGAATAACTACTATGTAGTAAGATATATTAATATTGAATAACTTTTTAATAAAAGCTTCTAAATTTATTCTTTACAAAATTAAAAATAACATAGATTATTAATGGATGATCAAGAATTATTTACTCTCTTTCGAAAAAATGGATATAAAGTAACTACTCAGCGTTTAGCAATCTATAAATTCATAGCAACAAGAGAAGATCATCCATCTGCAGATCAGATTTACCAAGCATTAAAGAATGATTATCCTACGATAAGTTTGGGAACTGTTTATAAAACACTGGATTTATTAGAAAAGCTTGGTCTACTACAAAAATTGAAATTTAATGAAGATCGTGTTAGATACGATCCTGATATGGAGCTACACATAAATATGGTTTGTTCAAAATGTGGACAAATTTATGATTATAAAGCCGAAAATGTTAAAAAGTTATGGAATATCATCATTTCTGATATTGGAATTAAACCTTTGGGGCAAAGATTTGATTTGTATTATGAATGTGATAATTGTAAATAAAGCAATTTGAAAAAATATAGAAATAAATTTATGAAAAAGATTAAAAAGCGTCTAATATTTATTGGAGGTTTTATTTCACTTATTTTGGGTATAATTGGCATAGCAATACCTATCCTTCCTACTACTCCTTTTTTACTTCTTGCTTCAGCAGCTTTCGCTAAATCGTCAGAAAGATTCAACAGATGGCTTTTAAACAATAGAATTCTTGGAGCATATATTAGAAATTACCGAGAAGGTAAAGGCTTACCACTAAAAGTTAAAGTATTTACGATTTCATTATTATGGATAACAATTTTAATTTCAATGTTCTTTTTAATGGATTTTTTATGGTTACAAATCTTATTATTATTCATCGCTTTAGCAGTTTCTATACATATCATATTAATAAAGCCCAAAAATATAGAAAGCAATTGATTATAAAAGAACGGGGATAAGGATAAAAAACTAAGTCTATTATAAACCTATAGAACTATAGGATATTTATCTTTAAATTAGATAAAATGCTTTTCTGCCCAAGATGTGGAACGAGGAATAAAACAACTTATAATTACTGTCGTAAATGTGGAAAAAAGATCAAATATTCAATAGAAGATACAAAATCTTCAAAAAAGGAATTCATTGAGTTTAAAATAAACAACTATATTACATTAAAACTTGAAAAAGGTAAAACTGTAATTTATGTTAAAAGGGTATAAATATGAAAAAAGGTATAAATATTTGGAAATAGTGTAATTTATACAAAATTTACGATATATGGTTTATGTTCTATTATGGCAACATTTTTAAAATGAATACATTAGACTCAATTATGGATTCATATGAAAATTTACCCGATGTTGAAATTAAACCTAATGGAGAAATTTCAAAAATATTTTTAGAACTCGGTATAACAACCTTCAAGGATGCCTGTAATTACGTTCATAATATAGAATATGGCTATAACACAACTTATAAAAATAAGTTGATCCTTTTCATAGAACATATTGGAACTTGTACGACTAAACATGCGGTAATAGGTGGTCTCGCAGAAGAACTCAATATTCCACTTCATAAACACGTAGGAATTTATAAATTTACAGAAGAAATCTCTTCAGGTGCAAACAAAATATTAAAAAAGTATAATATTCCTTATGTACCTATGGCTCACTGCTTCTTAGTGTATAAAGATTTCCGTTTCGATCTTACAGAAGGCAATTGTAACGGAAAAAACACGACTATCAAAAGTTTTATTCATGAGGAAGAAGTTGATCCTTTTATCAGCCGAAAGGAAGAATATTTACTCTATAAGAGGGTTTTAAAAGAAAAAGTTCTACCATCGAAAGAAATGGAAGGAACAAAAGAAAGAACTTTATTAAAAGCAAGAGAAGAATCTATAATTCTTTTGAAAGAAAATGTGGAAAAACAGAAGAAATTAAGGAATAATTAAAGTATTTTAAATTTTTTTTCATTTACGTTCCATGAATGCATAGTTCGCAATATGGGGTATCGGTTTTCCTCTTATCTCTATCGTTTTGAGCTTTATTATCCTAAAATATGGTTTAAAAAGGGCTTTTAATTCTTCTTTTGAAGAAAAGTACAAAATCGTACCCAATGGTGTTTCTCTATATTTTTTTTGACCGCCAAAGCAAGGATCTTTGTCACTGAAACAAACCGAAAGATATTTTGCTTTTAATTTCAAAAATTTATATACATTTTCAACATATTGTTTCCTCTTTTCAGGAAAAATATGATGTAATAATTCCCAATCATAAGCGAAATCAAATTTATCTTCAAATTCTTCTAATTTTCCTGTAATGTCTGCTACAATAAAATTACACTTCATACCTTTTTCAATTGCTCTTTTTTTTGCGAGTGATATAGCTGATGGTGAAATATCAATTCCAGTGACATCAAAACCTTCTGTAGCAAAATAAATAGCGTAACTGCCAATACCACATCCAAAATCAACAGCTTTACATGGTTTTATTACCCCTCTATTGACTAAATCTACTAGAGAATCAGGAGGCGTTTCATAATTCCAAGGTATCTTGTTTAACGGTGTATTCCTATAAATTTTGTCTAAATCCACAAATATTTCCTCAATATCCTTTAATTAAAGTATTAAATATTTATATTTTAAATTTTTACACTTTAAAATAAATAAAAAAAAGATAAGATTCGATAATAATCGCAAAAACAGATTTTTACTAATTATTATATAGTTCTTATATTATATTTTGTTTTTTGTTGATTTATAAAGCTTTATAGCTTAAAAGCGAAAGTTTTTATTTCTACTATATGGGCTAGGAGGAGCTTTTTCAGTCACTACTACATTGCTAGCTTGTGGTCCTTTCTGACCGTCAACAACTTCAAATTCTACCTTATCATTCTCATTTAACGTTTTATATTCATCATCTCTACCAGCTAATGCGGTGTAATGAACAAAAATGTCTCCACCCTCGTCAGAGTTTATAAATCCATAACCTTTTCGGCTATTAAACCATTTTACTGTTCCTTTTACCAATTTTAAAACCAATTTTAACTTTTTGAAAAAAATACTTTATTTTATAAAAGTATTGATTAGAAAAAAGCACCTAAAGGTAATAAACTTTGACTTTTTTAAGATATTTTGAAAAAAGACTAAAAAATCTAAAAAATTATTCGCTTATTCTAAGATGAAATTCATTTAAACTAATTTTTAATCATTGGAAGTGAAAAATAGAACGTAGAGCCCTTGTTTCTCACTTCTGATTCTACCCATATTTTTCCACTATGTAATTCTATGATTTTTTTGGAAATAAACAATCCAAAGCCAGAGCCTTCAGCAATAATATCTAATCCTTGTCCATATCTCTCAATCTTACCAAATTGTTTAAATATTCTGGTTTTCTCATCTTTTGTAAAACCAATTCCATTGTCTTTTATTGAAATTACTATAAACTCATCTCTTATCTCAGATTTAATCTGGATTATACCGCTCGGGGGAGTATATTTAATAGCGTTATTCAAAAGATTGCTGATTACTTGATGAATTTGTTCTTTTTCAAAATAAGTTATTATGGTATCATGTATTTCCAAATTTATAATATGATTCCTCAATTTTGAGAACCCTTTAATTTCGTTTACGCATACCCTTAACAAAAATGCTAGATCTTCTTCGATCTTATTCAGTTGAGTTGCACCTGATTCCAATTCAGCAGTTTTTAAAATGTCAGTAATAAGAGACTCGAGACGTAAGCAACCCTGTTCGAATTCATTCAATGTGGATATTACTAATGCGTCAAGTTTATCCCTATGAACTTTTAATAGAAGTTCAGTGAATCCTTTGATGGATACTAAAGGAGTTTTTAATTCATGTGATGTTCGTCTAAGTAATTCAGATTTTAATTGATTTAATTTAACTAACCTCTTCTTGGGCATGTTTCCGTTCAGTAATATCAAAAAAAGCTACAAAGTTAGCAGATTTTCCTTCATATATTATATTCTTAGTAAAATTTTCAAGCCAAATAATTTTACCCAATTTTGTAATACCTCGAAATTGATAATTTTCTAAATTTTCCTCTGAACCAGCTTGCTTTTTCTTTACTTGGTCGAAAACAAACTCCCTATCGTCTGGGTGAACTGTTATCATAAATTCTTCAGGCACCCAACTCAGCAGTTCTATTCTTTTTATTACTCATATTTTTATTTAAATATAGTAAATTAATTTGTAGAAATGAATTAACTTTTATTAAAAGATAATTATTATATCTTATATATCCTTATGACTAACTCTAAATTTTATTATATCATCAAAATGGATGACAATCGCGTATCTATACCGGAGACCAGCCACTTTAGTGTAGGTACATCCCCTTATTATGCACACCAACATGGACTTGCTATAGATATTTACCATGCTCTATCTTTAGATAATTATGACGTTTTTAGCCCAGTTTCTGGAAAAATATTAAAAATAAAAACTTTAATTGCCCCTAAACCGAATTTTAAAGGAGGAATTGATAGAGATTACCTCATTTTGATAAGTAATCAATCTGATCCTGATTTAATATGGAAACTCATGCATGTGAATCCAAAATATAATGTAGGTGATCAAATCGAAACAGGAGATATAATAGGAAAAACAATCCGAAATGGATATTTTGCTTATTGGTCTAGCCCACATTTACATTTAGAGTTACGACCCAATGATGATGCAATACGTGCTAGAGGTGGAAAAACTTTCTCATTAGCAGTTGATCCTAAGAATAATCAAATTGAATCCCCTGAAAATGATGAATTTATAAATATTCCAATCGAGATCGATTCTATTTTTCAAGAATTCATTCTCGCACGGTTTCCAAAACAATTTTACCATAAATTATTTCCTATAAACGGAGTTAAGGTACAAGTTGACAGAATCTATTGTATCTTAGATGGTGGTATTCCTCATTATAAGATTGGTGCCATTCTCTGTAATAATATTTGTAAGTTTGATGTTCCCAGTTTAATATACTTAGGTTCTCATAAAATAGGGACTTTACATGAAAAAAGCGGGAATTTCGGGTTATTAAAATTCGAACCTGTCGAATTTTTACTTAATAATAATGAGATAAGGGGAATTTCTCTTTACTTGGCAAGCTTTCTACCACTTTTAAAAATAATTCCTTACAAAAAAAATGAGTTCTCATTTAAACCTCAAACTACCCAGTATCTGAGTATAAAATCAAAAAATTAAATTTCCTTTGGGGGTCCCTGTCGTATCCTTTCTCTCATTTTCTCCAATGAATTTGAAAATCGCCATCCATTAATGTTCTCACACCACCATGTAACTCCGTTATTTCTATATGGTTCTACGATTTTAAACCCTTCAGAAGGATCATTAGGTGTCTCTCCTGTAATAATCACATCAAAGATTTTTGTGTTAATACGATTTTTGCGAATATAAACTATTATCTGTCTAACTTCTTCATGTGTTAATTGATCGGGATAGTTTGCACTTATTGGACATGCACCATCGTATTTGGCTGCTCGTTGAAAAGGCTTCTTATAAGGCCACATTCCGGCAACCCAAATTGGTATATTTCCATTAATTGGAGTCGGTAAAAACCTCGCATTTTTAACTTGGTAATATTCTCCCTCATAAGAGAAATCCTGACCTGTCCATAACCCTTTTAAAATATCTAGGCCTTCATCAAGCATTGTAGCTCGAACTTTTAGATCAAAACTTTCCCCAAAAGTAGTAAAGTCTCTCTCAGGAGTACCTAATCCAACACCAAGTATTAATCGACCATTAGATAAATGATCAAGAGAGATTGCTTCACGAGCTAATTTCCATGGTCTCCTTCTGGGTATAGGTGTTATAAAAGGACCAATTTTTATTTTCTCAGTTCTCATTGCTATGGTCGTGAGTGAAATCCAAGGATCAAGGAAAGGCACATTCATATTTCCATTTAGAACTAAATGATCCCATAAAAAAAAACCATCCCAACCAGCCTTTTCAGCTTCAACAGCTAAGTTAGCCATATTAATTGGGTTGTCATAAAACCCGAAATTAGGTATGTTAATTGCATACTTCATTAATTTCTATTCCCCTTTATTAAATACTTTAATACTGAAATTATTATAATAAATGCACTAGTATAAATTATATATTCGGTTGTTAAATTAAGAAAAAAAAAAATGATTTAAATATTAATAATATTTCAGTTTATCCTAAATCTTTTTTAAGTTTCATTAGAATAGGAACAACTTTAGCAATTTCCATGGCTGTACTAGTTTTAATAAATTTAAAGATACCTGGTTTGGCCAATCTCCACACATTAGAGTCTTTAACCAACTGTTCTTCATTGTCTGCTTCTGATATTGTGACTCCCCAGAAATCTCCTGTAGATACATACCATCCAATTTGTTTAACACCTTCAGTAGGATAAAGTCCCTTACTCAATATTTTTTGAGCAAGGTCAGCTAATTCTGAAGGATCAAAATCTGGATTCAATTCCCAATATGTAATAAATAACACTTCTTTTATCGCCTCTATCAAATTACTTAAAACCCAATTAGTTCTTAGAGCTAAAATCTTCTCCAAGTACTAATAAACTCATATAAAGTCCAAATTAATTTAAGTATTTCTTAAAAATTTTTAAAAACTATTTCCTAAAATTGGGGAAAAATTAGCGAATAATTTATGTCATTATTGGAAGACTGAAATAGAAAGTTGATCCTTTATTTCTGCCTTCAGATTCAACCCAAATCTTTCCTTCATGTAAATCTACTATTTTTTTCGATATGTATAATCCAAGATCAGAGCCATCAGAGATTATATCAAGCCCTTGACCATACCTTTCAATCTTCCCAAATTGAGTAAATAATCTTACTTTCTCTTCTTTATTTAATCTTATTCCACTGTCTTTGATTGAAACTATAATAGTCTTATTTTTAATTTCAGATCCAATTTCTATGGTTCTATCTTCTCCTTCCATATTTACAATTCTCCCATTTGCAGCCACATCTATATAGTGTCCTTTTTTATATATTGTTCGATATTCAATATACACTATATTTCCCCTTTTTATAGCTTCCTTTAATACATCAACGGCTTTTTTTATATCATCAGGTTGCATAAATTTAAATCCGCTTTTGCTAAGTAGTTCCTCTTGTTTGAATCCGGATATGGTATAAATTTGAGGACTAACATACAGGAAATTTCCTTTTAAATCTAATACTATTATTATATCCATCAGGTTACTGATGATATTTTTATACATTTCTTCAGCGTCTTCTAATAATTTATAACTTTCAATATTTACTTTCAGAATATTCTCATCTCCAGTAATTAAATTAGTTCATTAAGTGTAAACTTTAGAAAAAATAGATTATATTTAACAATTTTCATTGCAAAAGTTGTGTATATTAGCAATACAACTTAGAAATATTTTAATAGTAGAGAGAATATATACTCAATAATAATGTTCTCAATTAAAACTGCTTCCGGTTCTAATCTAAGAGAAAAAGTTTTCTTAGATGATTTACTTGCAGTTTTATTATTATAAGCGAAAAAATCCTTATTTTCTTTTTCTATTAATCGTTCCATAGATTTTTACGCTTGGATTGTCTTTTTAATTGAGAGAGATTATAAGGGCTTTATTTACTAATACAGAAAGAAAAATTGAAGATAAAAAACCAATATTAAGGGAAACAAAATGTATAATCCTCAAGAAATAGAAAAGAAATGGCAAGATAAGTGGGAGCAAGCTAAAATTTTCGAAGCGAATCCAGATCCAAACAAGAGGAAAATCTTTATTACATGCCCATATCCATACACATCTGGTCCATCACATATCGGTCATGGAAGGAGTTTTATAAACGGTGATATATTTGCTAGGTATTATCGAGCAAAAGGATATAATGTCTTGTATCCTATGGCATTTCATATTACAGCTACACCTGTTTTAGCAGTTTCTTCTTCTATAGAGAGAAAAGATCAGGCAACATTAGATAGAATGAAAGAATATGTATCTTTGCATACCAAGGATAAAAACAACATACAAAATATTGTAGAGAGTTTTAATGATCCTTGGAATATTGTAAATTATTTTTCACCAACATTTAAAATTGATTTTAATTCATTCGGAATGACTAATGATTGGAGAAGAGAATTTACAACCGGAGATAAACTATATAATAAATTTATTGAATGGCAATATTTTCATTTAAACGACAAAGGATATATTGAAAAAGGAGAATACCCAATTTTATATTGCCCTCAAGATAAAAATGCTGTAGGAGAAGATGATATTTCAAGCGGGGATGAGTTAGACCTAAATATAAATGAATTTATTTGTATTAAATTCCCTTTTAAAGATGGTTTTCTTGTTGCTTCTACATTAAGACCTGAAACTATTTATGGAGTTACAAATATATGGATTAGACCAGATGGAATTTATATAAAAGTCACTGTAAATGGGGAAATTTGGGTTATTTCTGAGGAAGCCGCTATTTTATTAAAGAATCAAAATAAAGATATTAAGATTTTGAAGACTTTTAAAGGAGAAATATTGATTGGCAAAAAAGCTTTAGATGTATTTGGCATAAAGGAAATTCCCATTCTACCTGGAGATTTTGTAGATACATCTACAGCTACTGGAGTAGTATATTCTGTTCCAGCTCATGCTCCTTATGATTATATTGCTCTTATAGATTTGCAAAAAAATAAAAAATTAATTAAGAATTTTGATTTGGATGAGAGAGAAATTGATTTGATTTATCCTATCAAAATTATTGATTTAAAGGGATATAAGGATTTACCTGCTAAAATTTATTGTGAAAAATATAATGTCAATTCACAATTAGAAGCTGAGAAGCTAGATTTAGCAACCAGTGAGAATTATAAAAATGAATTTTATAATGGGGTGCTTAATGAAAAATGTGGTAAATATCAAGGATTGAAAGTAAGTGATGCTGCCAAACAAGTCTCTGAAGATTTAATTGAAGAGAATAAAGCAGATAAGTTATATATTCCTGTAACCAAAAACCTTAAATGTAAATGTGGAGTCAGTGTAATCGTTTCTGTACTAAAAGATCAATGGTTTATCAATTATAAAGCAGGGGATTGGAAGAAAAATGCATTTAAATGCCTAAATAATATGAACATCATACCTAAAAAGTATAGATTGAATTTTGAAAACATCTTTAATTGGTTAGAGAAGAGGCCATGTGCGCGAAAACGTGGATTAGGTACTAAATTACCTTTTGATAAAACATGGGTAATAGAATCCTTAAGTGATTCTACGATTTATATGGCATTTTATACAATCTTTCATAAATTAATCCAACATAGGATTAAACCAGAGCAATTAATTCCAGAATTTTTTGATTACGTCTTTTTAGAAAGAGGTGAAGTAAAAAAGTTATCAAGTAAGATAAGTATAGATGAAGAAATCCTTAAAGACCTACAAAAAGAATTTCTATATTGGTACCCGGTTGATCATCGTCATACTGCAATAATGCACATTTCCAACCATTTAAGTTTCTATATTTTTCACCATGTAGCAATTTTTCCGGAAAAAAATTGGCCAAAAATTATATCGCTAATTGAACCAGTGATAATTGAAGGAGAGAAAATGGGTAAATCAAAAGGGAATGTAATTCCTTTAGCAGAGATTCAGAAAAATTATGGAGCTGATTTATTTAGATTTTATATTTCTCACAGTGCTGATTTTGATGTAAAAGTGGATTGGGCCGAGAAAAAAATCCAGATTGTAAGAAATCATATTCAGAAATTCTTTGTATTTTTTTCTGAAAAAATTGAGCAATCAAAAGATATCCAATTAAAATATGAAAATATAAAGTCTAAGTATTCAAAAGTAGTACTATCAAAAGTTACTAAAAAATTCATAGAAGCAGATAAAGCTTTAGAAGAATTTAATATAAGGAGATACTTACAAATTTCATTTTATGAAATTTTCAATTTAATACAGGATTTTTGTAGAGATACTGAAATCAAAGACGACTTTTTATTTATATTCAAGGCTATTTATCCAGATTGGTTAAAGTTTCTCTCCTTAACTATACCACACATATCTGAAGAATTGTGGGAAATAGCTGGAAATAAAAGTTTTCTATCGACAGAAGTTTGGGATGTTTTTAATAAAAGCTACATTGATAACGATCTTGAAATTGAATTTGAGTATATCGTCACTATTATTGAAGATATATTAAAAATAAAGAAAATTGTGAAAAATCAGAAAACAAATATTGTATACGTATATACTGCTCCTGCTTGGATGTACAAAGCTTTAGATATAATAAATTTAAAGAAAAATAATTTCGATGGGATTATTTCTGAAATGAGAAAAGATGGAAATTTAATGAATAATAAACAACTGATACCTTTCATTAAAAATCAATTAAAAGAGCGAATATGGGAGAAAAAATTTCCAAAAATAGACGAGGTATCCTTACTGCAACAATATAAATCATATATAGAAAAACGATTAAATTCTTCACTTATAATTAACTCTGAATTCGACCCAAAGAAAAGATCTAATAAATCAAAACCATTTAAACCAGGGTTATATATCGAAGTGTAAAAGCTTTTGAATAATTTATAACTTATTTTTTTGTATACTCTTTAGAATATCTAAGTATTTTATAATTTCCTTAGTATCACTTTTACCTATACAATAGTCCAACTGTTTAGTAAAATATTGGTTTAGAATTTTTAATTGAGGGCTTGAAATTATAAACTTATTACCTTCTTCAATTTGTTTATCAAGTATAGTATCCTTTACTTCTTCAATGTTCGTATTAATTATTTGGAGTGCAATCCATTCGAAAACATCATCAATATTTTCATTTGTTTTTGCAGAAGTCTCCATATAAAAGACTCCTAAATCTTTTGCCAAATTCATACCTTCTTCTGTAGTAATTTCTCTCGAAATATCCAAGTCTACTTTATTTCCCACTAATATCAACACTATATTTTCAAAAGCTACTTCTTTAATAATATTATACCATTTTTTCACGTTATTAAATGATTCTCGATCAGTTATATCAAAAACTATTATCCCAGCACGTGAATCCGTTAGATAATCTGGCCAAAGGCGTTGAAATTGACTTTGTCCTGCTAAGTCCCAAATCATGAATTTAACTGATGTTTTTAATTCCTCAAACACGCATTCTTTTTTTGAAATAAAGGTTCCAATTGTAGCCTTATAATCTGCTTTGAATATTCCGTGAACATATCTTTGTGCCATGCTAGTTTTTCCCACACCGCCATCACCTATTAAACTTAACTTATAAACATAATTTGATGAAAGAGGTGCATTTTGGTAGTATTCCAGCTTATGTTTAAGTTTTTCTACCTCATTCTGCCTCTTAATTTTAGGAATAACTGGACTAACAGGAAGTTCTCCTTCAATTATTCGGGCAACTTTATCTGCTGCTAGATATGTATATGGAAAAATATCATCAACAAAGGCTTTAGGATGGAGGATAGACACTAAGACATGATCTATCCCTGCTTCACAAAAAATAAAGCGAAATTTGTCTGTATCAAAAGTACCGGCACCAAATGTACCAATATCAAAATCTTGAGTTATTTTCTTAAGAACTAATTCAACTAAAGCACTAAAAGCACCAATAAACTTTTTTTCATCTACATTTTCAGGATCTCGAGTTAAAATTTCTACTACTAATCCATCACGACCTACTACAAGCACCGAAATTAATGATTCCCCCACTTCTTGCATATACCATTTAAATAAAGCTTGTAACTTTTTCTTATCAATGTATACCATTAGAGATCAGTCTTTTCTTTTCTTCTCATTATCTTAGCAAAAATGATTATATAAAAATAATAGGTTTTGATTATTTGAATTCTTTTAAAACAAAAAAAAAATCAAGAAAATAAATTTAAAGCTATCTTTTTTCTTAATTCAGAATCGTCAAAATCATCTCTTTCAACACTTTTTAATCTTGTAATGATATGTGGTAGATCTTCCTTATATGTGATTCTTTTCCAATTATTCATTCAAGTCCATAAACTTGCCTTGGTGCGAGATATTTTGGATATTTATCTATTAAACTTAATCTAGCTAGATAACAAAGATGACATTCATCCAC
>JAHQWY010000427.1 GCA_029856445.1 Promethearchaeia archaeon | reverse complement strand
TCATTTTTCCAATTTTTAATCCAAGGATTAACAAGTGGAATTGCCTTTGCAAACTTTTCCATTACAGACATAATCTTATCTCAAACCATTAATAATTGATACCAAATTTCATTGGACGATTAAAAATCTTGGATTCAAAATAAAATAGAAATCAATTATTATTTATGCAGTTTAAGTTTAAAAATATGATGATTTTACATAAATATAGTTTTAGAGATATGCAGGTTTTATTATTACGGATCAAGCTTAAAAAGTAAATGAAATAAGATGAAACTGAATGTTCTGACATTAACGTTAATTTTAAAAAATTTGTAGATTAGTGATAAATATGGCGAAAAATGTATTATCGATTGCACCTTATAGTTATAAAACATACATCGATCTCTCCTATGAACATATCATTGAGGTTGGTATAGAATATGTCGAATTGCCAATTCCATGGGAAAAAGCACATCGAAATGAAACTCTGAAATTGCTCGAAGATGTTGGACTAAAAATATCTTCCTTCTATTTACCCTTTAATATTAAGAATAAGAAACTAAAGGATTATTTTAATGATGCATGTTTAATAGCAAAAGAAATGGGTGTAAAAATATTCATTTTAAGTGTGAACTCAAAGAAACAGGTTTTGTCGAAAGTCTATTCTCTCATGAAAGAGATAGGAGATATTGCGAAAGAACATGATATTACTCTTTGTATGGAAGGACACCCTGACTTGATAACCAACGGAAATATAGGTCGAGAAACAATGAAAAATATTAATCATCCTAACATACGAGTGAATTGGGATACCGGAAATATATATTATTACAACGAAAAAATAGATGATAGACCAACGGATGGCATAAAAGAAATGAAAAAAATTGCACCATGGTTAGGTAGTGTTCATTTAAAAGACACTAACGGTAAACCAAACGAATGGCACTTCCCTGCTCTCGGGGAAGGTATTGTGGATTTTAAGAAAGTATTTAAAGTTGCAAATAAGGCGGGAATATATGGCCCTTTTACTATGGAACTGGAAGGTATATATGGAGAAAAAATGGAATTTGAAGGATATAAGAAGCGAGTAGAAAATTCTTTTGCTTATCTAAAATCGTTAGGTGTTTTAGACTGAAAAAAAGTTTAAAAAATGATATTTGGAAAAATATAAATAATTAATTTTCAAGCTGAGTAATAAGCAATATCAGATGTAATTGCTTTATTAGTAGAGTCTAAGTATCATAAAAAATCAAAAAAATGAAATATGAAAGTTATATTTTAACTGAAACTGTGACAGCCGCATTACATATAATTATTTGATCTGAAATATCACCTAATTCTTTAATCATTACTCCTTCAGCGAGTAATCCTCCCCTAACAACTTCAATTGTTTTTTCACCAAAAGGAATGGCATTCAAAACTTTTTCTTCATCAATGTTATCCGGATATGGTGCTCCAATCTTCACATGAACCACCATTCGGTTAATATCTTTTGGTTCTCTGAAATTACATATTTCTGAAAGACCACATAAACAATTATTTGAAATCGCATTCTTAATAGCTTTAATTGCGGCATTAGTACAGTCATTATTATGGCCGTGCTGGTCGGTTCCAGCGCCTATCTGCACAATAAACCTTCTATCTTCTGACAAATTTTTCTACCATAATTTGATTATATTCTTATATAGTTTTGAAGATCAATTAATATTATTGATAAATAATAATGAAAAACTTGCATGAAATTGGGATTTAGAAATGAATCTAAAAATATCTAATAAAAGGGTATATTTTCTTGCACTTGGCGGGAACATCTTATATGTGTTATTTATTGCTATTGCAATGTTTACATATCCAGGAGGTACAAAAGATAATCCTTTAGTTGATGGTTATTCGTTTTGGGGCAACACTTTTAGTGATTTAGGACGAACTAAAGCTTGGAATGACCAAATAAATGTAGTTTCAATGATACTCTTTTCATTGGCATATGGTATTAACGCAATCACAATGGTCTTCTTCTATATAACAGCTATAAATATCTTTAAATCAACCAATATAGAAAGTAAAGCAAGTAAAATTGGATCAATCTTTGGTGTAATATCATCAATCGCTATAATTGGGATTATTTTTACACCTGCAGATATTCTCTATGGACCTCATTGGATTTTTGTTTTTATTGGGTATCCTTCAATATTTTTTATGGGAGTTGCTTATTCTATAACTATATACATAGATGAAAATATATCAAAAAGCATAAGTTATATTTTCGGATTTTTAATTATTCTCTTCTTTATAGCTTTAATGGTGGGATTAATTGGGATCTCCGCTAGTCGTAAAATCATGGTAATTGGACAGAAAATCATGAGAATCGTTTTATTAATTAATTATTGTATTCTAATTTATTGTGCGTTTAATTTAGAAAAAAAATATAAGAATATTTAATTCAGAGCAGGTAATAATATTTATAAGGTAATCTAGCAAACTAGGAATATTCCTAATTATTTTATGAAATTAACATAATTCATATTAATTTTAAGTGTGAAATCAAATGAATGATTCAAGAGAATCTTTAGATGGTGAAAGAGTATTGGAACGAGCAAATTTATGGGAAAGCAATAAAATCCCATTAGCCTTTGACCAACAAAAAATGATAAAATGGTATACTCAAGAAAGAGGGGGCGCAAAGGGGACAGCAGATGTTTTTTATCTTATGTTTGGCATTACATACAACTGTCAATTAAGATGTCCACATTGCTGTGTGGGAAACTATGAAAATGAACCACCTAGAGAACTTACAACTGATGAGATTAAAGATGTATTAGATCAATCTGCTAAAGCTTTTGTGGTTAACTTCTTCGGTGGAGAGCCTACTTTGAGAACAGAT
>JAHQWY010000077.1 GCA_029856445.1 Promethearchaeia archaeon | reverse complement strand
ATTGAGAAGTTCTCTCTAATTTCATCAACAATGCCTTGAATAGTTCCTACATAAACCGATCCGAGTCCAAAACTTTCTGCAGCAATAACAACGTTTTGAGCAGCGCACATTAGGTCAGCATAAGCTATGAGAAAATGAGAAAGAGCATCTTCACCTTTAAAATCTGTATCAGACAAAGTTGCCCATTGCTTTATCCTATAAAAATCAATACAGAAAATCATTAATAGTGGTGCATTTTTTACCCAAGGTTGTGATCCAATTAAATTATTTAATTTTTTTCTTCTCTCTGCATTCTTGACTGTAATGATTGATATAGGCTGTATATTTCCTCCGGAAGGACAATTATTCGCAACATCTAGAAGTTTATCTAAAATATTTTGTTGTACTTCTTGATCTTTAAATACTCTCACGGATCTACGTTTAATCAATAAATCATATACACTCATAGATTAATGTTTAATTAGAAGGTATTTATAAATTTTTATTGATTTAAAATGAGTTTGGAAAGTTCAATGATAGTTCACATTATTACTCTATAATAGTGTTTATTCTTTGGAATAATATAATCTATGTATTAATTAATAAACAATATCAAGTAAAATGAAGTTATTATATATGAACTTTGAAAAAATTGATTTTGAATCGTTATATATTGATATATATAAATTAGATGAAGGGATTTATGCTTCTATCTTTAATCAAGAAATGGGACCAAGCTCAAATGCAGGTTTTTTCGATTTGGGAAATATTACAATAATTTTTGATACTTTAATGGACCCGTTTTCTACTCAGGATTTTATACGAGCAATTAAAGAAATTACAAATAAAAAACCATTTTTATTAATTAATAGTCATTGGCATATTGATCATATATTTGGAAATCATTTATTTCCTGATTCAATGCCAATTATGAGTAGCTTTGGTATGTTTAATCAATTTCAGAAATCACTTCCAGAGCGACTTAATTCATTTAAAGAAAGAGCATCGACCGAATTAAAGAATACTAAAGAATTATTAAAAAAGGAGAAAGATCCCAATAAAATAATTGAATATAAAAATGATTTGGTTACGTACAAAAAAATACAAGAACCTAATTTCAGCTTAAGACCACCAGATCTATTACTCTCAAGCAAAATGAAGATTAATGGAACTGAAAGATCAGTAGAAATAATTAATGTGGGGAATGCACATTCATACGACGATATAATAGCTTATTTTCCGAAGGAGAGAATTTGTTTTATGGGTGATTTATTATTTTCAAATTTGGATCCAGAATGGGCTAAGGGTATTAATGGGATTCCATGGGCTGCTGATCCAGTTAACTTCAAAGATATATTAGAGTCTTATCTTGAAAAGGATATTAAAGTATTCGTGCCGGGGCATGGTACTTTATGTACAGAAAAAGAAATAAAAAATAGTATTGACTTTCTTGATAAATATTTCCTTAAGAACTAATTTTTATTTATTAATATATTACAAACTCAAATGAACAGAAATGTAAAAATAAGAGCCAGCGGTGGGATTTGCACCCACGATGCTTAATAGCAACGGCTCTGCAGGCCGCCTCCTTAACTACTCGGATACGCTGGCTTAATTAAAAGATAGTTCTTATAATAATTTCATTTAGTAAGATATAAATATATATTCTCGATTTTTTTTTAGCTTTTCTATTTTATAACTTATTAACCTTAACCTCCTGCGATAGCTGGTATGAAAGAAATCTCATCATTAAGCTGTACTCTTGTTTTAATCCCATCTATTGTTCGAATGTCATTTCCATTGATGGTGATTATTACATATTTGCTTAATTCTTTTGAATCTTTAAAAATCATTTCTTCAAATTTCTTACCAAATTTTGAAGAAAGTTGCTCTAATATATTTCTTATATTTGATCCATCTTCTATTGGAAGGGTTAATTCCTCGATTTCAGTGATGTCAACCAAAACGGATAAAAATATTATTTTTACGTTAAGCATAAATTAATAGCCAAAATGGTTTAAATTATGTTTTTCACTTATATATTTTCATAAATGCAATTAAATAACTTAATATTTTAGATTATAATTATTAAATGATTAAAGCATTTTTGATAATCATAAATAGCTAAAATGAGTGGATTTTATTTCTAAAAAAGAATTAAGAATTGGTCATCTTTCAACAGCATATCATACAAATTTTATTTTAATGGGAGATGATAAGCTTGAAAGAGACTTAAAAATAAAAGTGAAATGGTTCCTATTTGGTACTGGACCTCTAATGGTTGAAGCTTTTAAAAATGGTCAATTGGATATAGGTTATATGGGACTCCCTCCTGCGATAATTGGAATAGATAATAATGTTCCTATCAAGTGTGTTGCAGGGGGTCATGTGGAAGGGACAATCATGATTGGAAAACAAAACCATAAAACAATATCCCAATTAGATGATAATATATATGAAACTCTTCTCCAATTTAAAGGAACTTCTGTGGGAACCCCAAGTGTCGGTTCTATCCATGATGCTATCCTTAATTATTATTTGGAAAAATATAATTTGGAAAACGATATTAAGGTAAGAAATTATAAACAAGCTGAATTCATAGCAATCGATATGCAAAGAGGTGTATTAGAAGGAGGTGTAGGAACCCCTGCATTAGTAGTATTTGCTAAGACAATTTTAAATTCTCATTTGGTAATTCCGGCACGATATCTATTAGCAAATAATCCTAGCTATGGTATCTTTTTCCATGAATCATTAATAGAGGATTACCCTGAAATGGTGCTTACATTCCTTCAACATCATAAAAGAGCTTCTTTATTACTCAGGGAATCTCAAGATAAAGCAGCAGAGATAATTTCAAGAACATTCACTATTCTTAATAATCATGAACAATATGTAAAAGCTATTCTTGAAATTTCTCCCAAGTATTGTATAGCCCTTTCAGAGGGATATTTGAATTCAACAGAAGGATTTGTAAATACAATGCATAGATTGGGCTATATTAAAAAAAAGTTTACACGAGACAAAATCTTCAATTTTGAATTTGTTAATGAAGTACACCCAGAACTAGCGCATTATTAAAATTAAAATTATAATGAAAAAATTAATTGCCCTTCTTCTTGATATTGGAGTAATAAATCAGCAACAACGAATGATTCTACTAGTTCTATACCTTCCATCAATTCTGATTTATCCAAGCCAATAAGGTTAGCAGCAAGATCACAACATTTGAAATTTATTCCCATCTTTAGGCACTCCGTTATTTCATTGTCATATTGCATTCTTCCAACTTTATTTTTTTTCCCAAGTATAATTCCCATTGGCCCCCAAAGCACAATAGTAACATCAAGTCCTTTATTTTTATAATACTTAGCAAATCGAATTATTTCTAATGGGCTAGTTGATTCATATATCATATCTTTTAGAAGCAATAATACTTTTGTAACCTTCCCCATTTAAACAGCTCTCATTTATTTTTAATAAGTTTCTTCTCATACAGACAATAACTTGTGGGTTATTTGTAAGCTAAATTTAAGTTTTGCTTTAATAACTAATAGCTTATAATTATAAAAAATTAAGAAAAAAAATAAATGGTTCAAATATATTTCTGTTTTATAAAAAAGTCAAAACGTGATTTTTATGGATTTTACAGAAGAACAAATAGAAAGATACTCCCGACAAATTGTTCTAAAAGAAATTGGAGGAGTTGGTCAAGCAAAATTATTGAATTCAAAAATTACTATCATAGGTTGTGGAGGTCTTGGTTCTCCAGTTGCTTATTACCTTACAGCTGCGGGAATAGGAAATATTAAACTTGTGGATTTCGATACTGTTGATATTTCAAATCTACATAGACAAATTCTTCATTTCACTAAGGATTTGAATAAAAATAAAACACAGAGTGCTTATGAAAAACTACATGAATTAAATCCGGATGTAAAGATAGAATTGGTCAATAAGATTCTCTTACCAGATAATATTAAGGACATTATAGAAGATTCTGATTTTGTAATTGATGGATCTGATAATATTCCTACGAAAATGTTAATTAATGACGCCTGTGTTAATCTAAATATTCCTTTTACTATTGCTGGAGTAATAAGGTTTAATGGTCAAATTATAACTGTAAATCCTAAGAAAAAAACAGCCTGCTACAGATGCGTTTTTGGGGATATAACAGAACATGAGCCCTCTATGTCCTGTTCTCAAGCAGGAATAATTGGATTAATTCCCGGGATAATTGGAAGTATACAAGCAAACGAAGCGATCAAATATTTATTGAAAATTGGTGATTTAATAACAAATAGAATGCTATTTTTAGATTTACTTAAATATCGGTTTAGTTTTATAAAGATTGCCAAAAATGAAAATTGTATAGCATGTGGAGATAATGCTAAAAATTTAATTGAAACTTATGATTATAATATAGGTGACGCTTGTTTTGAGTGATATTAACGACCTAAAATCTAATAAAATCCATAAATTAGATATAATTGGCAAGGTATGTCCAATGACTTTTGTTTATACTAAATTAGCACTCGAAAAAATGAATTCTGGTGATATACTAGAATTAACATTAGATTTTCCCGCTGCTGTAAAAAATATTCCTGATAATTGTAAAAGGCAAAATATTGGTGAATTAATAGACATTAAACATGTTGATAAAGAGAAAAAGGCGTGGATTCTCAAAATTAAAAAAATTTGAAAAATCCGTATTATGGTTGATGATATTACATTAAAAAAGGATAAATTAAAAGGACTAGGATTAATATCCGGAGGATTAGATAGTCTAACTGCCTGTCTGTTGTTAAAACAACAAGGGATAGAAGTGATAGGACTAAATTTTAAATCTCCTTTTTGTCAATATGAATCTAGATTTGATATTTTCCGAGAAAAACTAGGAATAGAAGTATATAGTTTATCATTGGAGGATGACTTTTTAGATATTATCAGTAATCCTAAATTTGGTTATGGAAGAAACCTAAATCCGTGTGTAGATTGTAGAATTTATATTTTAAAGAAAGCAAAAGAATTCATGAAGAAGATAAAAGCAGATTTTATATTTACTGGAGAAGTTCTTAATCAACGACCAAAATCTCAACATATGAAAGCACTTAAGATTGTAGAAAAAGAATCTGGGCTTGAAGGTAAATTATTAAGACCCTTATCTGCACTTGCATTGGAACCTACAATTTACGAAGATCAAGACCTAATCGATAGATCAAAATTATTGGGGATTAAGGGAAGAAGTAGAAAAATACAGTTAGGTTTAGCTAGACGTTATGGATTATTGGAAGAATATTATGCTTGTGGTGGATGTCTTTTAACAGATATAAACTTTTCTAACCGTCTAAGGGATTACTTAAAATTTAACAGCTGTCTAAAAATAAAAGATATGGATATATTGAGATATGGCAGGCATTTTCGATTTAATAATGCTAAAATTATTGTTGGTCGGAATGAAATTGAAAATAACATATTGGTTCAACTTAAGAAGCCAAAAGATCTAATAATGGAAGTTCCAGATATACCTAGTCCAATAACTATTATCCAAGGTGATTTCACTGAAAAAACATTGAAATTTGCGGCATCCCTTACATTAAGATATTCCGATTTAAAGGAATCTGAAGGTAAGGTGGTATACGGAAACGAATATCAAAATCTTAGTAAAGAAATTTTTACGAAAATAGAAAATGACGAATTCTTAAAGAATTATTTATTGTAGTAAATTAAAAATGGAAAAACACAATTTAATTTCCTTTTTATTACAACTATAATATTTTACAACTGAATTAGATAAGTTCGATACAAAGGATTTACAGAACTTTTATTAACACTACATAAATCAAAATTAGATCCAGAAACTATTTCAATTTTAGAAGAAATTAAAGATGGGAGTAAGAGACTTGAAAAAATCATAAATCTACTATTAGAAAGCTCAAAACTAGAAGAAAGTCAATTGAAACTTAATATAACCGAAGAAGATTTAACATTTCTAATTAATTTCTGTGTTAAAGAATTAAAAGGATTAGCAAGATTGAGAAATCAATCAATTTTTTTTGATCCTAATAAGAAACTCGAAGCTAAGTTTGATAAAGAAAGGATATATGAAGTTATTTCAAATTTACTTCTTAACGCTGTAAAATATACTCCTCCAGGTGGTATAATATCGATTGAAACTAGAGTTATTAATGACTCGTATATTGTATCTGTAAAAGATAATGGAATTGGATTCACAGAAGAAGAAAAAAACCAAGTGTTTAAACAGTTCGGAAAAATTGAAAGATACGGACAAGGATGGGATGTTGCTATCGAAGGTACAGGACTTGGATTATACATAACTAAAAAACTTGTTGAATTACATGGTGGGAAAATTTGGCTTGAATCCGAAGGAAGAAATAAGGGGAGCACATTCTCATTTTCAATTCCGAAGCTATAAATTCTAATCTTATTTTGTAAATTTTTATGTTGTTGTTAATCCAAGAATTGGACTCCAAATTCTTTATTTAATCTCTATTGTTTTCTTTAATTAGAAGAAATTTGGTGATAAGAATTAAAAGCGATATAAATGAAAAGAATTTTGAGGAAATATCAGAAATCAAAAAATATTTCGCAAGAATTTTTACAGTACTCTCAAAAGAAGTCCGAGACAGATTAAAAGATTTAGATATATCGAAAGAAAAAATGAAGATTTTGAAAAAAGAATTAGCTTTCTTGTCAAGGAAAAATCAAATCAAATATTTAGATGAAATATACAGACTTTATAAATAAACTCATGAAGGTAATTATCTTGATTAAAAATAATGCAAATTTACTTTTCCTTATAAAAATGTAAAATATATCCAATAACTGTTAAAATAAATTTAGTTATTAAGTATCGATAACAAATTTTTTTAAGAAAAATACTTTTACCTTCATAAGATTATCAATGATTTTGTTTGATCAAACACCGTAAGTAAATACCTTGTTTTTTACAAAATTGCAAATCTATTTTAAAATTGCACAGGAGATTCGAAATAAATATGAGCGATAATGTAGAAAAATATATTAAAAGAAAAGTCTATAAGTCTACAAGTTCAAGAATTGCACAAAAATTTGTTGATGCTGGTTTAGAGAAATTAAGAGCATGTATAAATTGTGGTACATGCACTGGGGGATGTCCATCAGGAAGGAGGACTGCATATCGCACAAGATCTGCGATAAGAAAGGCTTTAACAGGAGACGAATCTGTATTACAAGATATAGATATTTGGCTCTGCTCAACTTGTTATTATTGTTATGAAAGATGTCCCAGAAATATTCCTGTAACTGATATGATTATTAAACTTAGAAATATAGCCGTTGAGGAGGGTTATATTTTAGATTCTCATTTTGGATTAGCCAATAATATATTTTATGCTACTGGTCATGGTGTTCCTGCTAATGGTGAGGGTAATAAAAGATGGAGAGATTTAAGAGAATCCTACGGATTACCACCTTTACCTCCCACTGTTCACTCTTATCCTGAAGCAGTAAAAGAATGCCAAGATTTAATGAAAGAAGTGGGATTTAGAGAATTAATGGATAATGCTGCCAGATTAAAAGAAGAAAGAGCTAAGAAGGAGGATGAAAATAAGGAGGAATAAAGATGAGTGAAGAATACAAATGGCGATATGGATTTTTTTTAGGATGTGTAATTCCTAACCGTTATCCTATGATTGAAGTCTCTATTAGGAGTGTTTTTGATCATCTTGATGCTGAGCTTATAGATTTACCAGGGGCCTCATGTTGTCCCGCCCCAGGAGTTTTTAGAGCGTTTCATATTCCAACTTGGCTCGTAATTGCTGCTAGAAATATTTCTATCGCAGAAGAACTAGGTGTAAATCCTATTACTGGATGCAATGGTTGCTATGGAACTTTAAGAGATGCATGGTATGAACTTGAACATGAGTTTGAATTGAAAAAAGAAGTTAATAAATACCTAGCAAAAATTAATCGCGTATATAAAGGGAATCTTGAGCCAAAACACGTTGTTCAAGCCTTATATCTTGATATGGGAATAGATTATTTAAAAGATCATATTAAGTTAAAATTTTCAGATTTAAAAGTTGCTGTCCATTATGGATGTCATATTGTAAAACCAAGTGATAAAAGACCTTGGAAAGGTGAGTATGAACAACCTCAATTTCTTGATGAAATTGTTGAAATCACGGGTGCTAAAAGTATAGATTATAAAGATAAATATATGTGTTGTGGTGCGGGTGGAGCTGTCAGGACAGCTGTTAAAGAAGTTGCGGCTGATTTTACTAGAGAAAAATTAGTTAATATGAGAGATGCAGGTGTAGATATTATCATTGATTGCTGCCCTTTTTGCCATTTACAATTAGATCTTGGGCAGATGGAAGTAAACAATATCTATGGGGATATTATTGGTGAACAATTTAATATTCCTGTAATATATATAACCCAACTCTTAGGTACCGCTTTTGGGATGGATCCAAATTTATTGGGTTTAGTTAAAAATCATGATTTACAAGGTGTTTCACCATTTATTTCTGTGGATCCATTCTTAAATATAGTAAAAGAACAATTAATATAGGTGAAAGAATAAAATGACAGAAATTGAAAAAGAAATAAAAATCACAGGGAATGAGAGACCTAAAATTGGGGTATACATTTGTCATTGTGGAGTAAATATAGGTGGTGTTGTTTCTGTTCCTGATCTAGTAGAATATGCTAAAAAACTTCCTAATGTAGAAGTTGCTCAAGAATACAAATTTTTCTGCTCCGATGTAGGGCAAAAGATGATTAAAGAAGATATTGAAGCAGGTAAAGTAAATAGAGTTGTTGTTGCTGCCTGTTCTCCACGTATGCATGAACCTACATTTAGAATAGCTTGCAAAGAAGCCGGATTAAATCAATTTTTATTTGAAATGGCAAATATTAGAGAGCATTCCACATGGGTTCACATGAAAGAACCGGATGGAGCATATGAAACAGCAAAAGATCATATTAGAATGGCTGTCGCAAAGGCAAGAGAGTTAGTCCCTCTGGAAGTTCAAAAAGTAAAAGTAGAGCCTTCGTGTTTAATAATTGGAGGTGGGATTGCTGGCATGAATTCTGCTTTAGATCTAGCAACAGAAGGTTATAAAGTGTATCTAGTTGAAAAAACAGCTACAATTGGCGGTCATATGGCACAGCTAGATAAAACATTTCCCACAATGGATTGTAGTAGTTGTATCTTAACTCCTAAAATGTCAGAAGTTTCACGTGAGAAAAATATTGAACTTCTCACTTATTCTGAGGTAGTAGAAGTTACCGGTTATATTGGGAATTTTGATGTTACCATCTTAAAGAAACCTCATTATGTAGATCAAAAAAAATGTACCGGATGTGGAATTTGTGTTGATTATTGTCCAGTTGTAGTAGGAAATGAATTTGATTTAGGATTAGCTACTCGTAAAGCAATTTATATTCCGTTTCCTCAAGCTGTTCCAGGTCAATATACTATAGATATGGATCATTGTATTAAATGCGGAATTTGTGCAAGGCAAGATGTTTGTGAACCTGAAGCAATTGTTTATGATGATGAACCTGAAGAAATTAAGATCAAAGTAGGTACTATAATCGTTGCAACCGGATGGGATTTATATGATCCGACTGAACTCAAGCAATATGGATATGGCAAGTATCCTAATGTTATTACGGGACTTCAAATGGAGCGTTTATTAAGTTCTTTTGGCCCTGTCATAGGGAAACCTGTTAGACCTTCAGATCTTAAAGAGCCTCACAGTATTGCATTCCTCCAGTGCGTAGGTAGCAGAAATTTTAGAGAGGGAGGTAATCAATACTGTTCTAGAGTCTGTTGCATGTATGCTACTAAACAAGCTAGACAATATAAAGAAAAGCATCCTGATGCAGATGTATATATATTTTATATGGATATTCGAGCGTTTGGAAAAGGTTATGAGGAATTTTATGAATCAGCAGGTCGGAATTATGGAATCAATTATATGAGAGGTAGAATTGCAGAAGTAACTGAAGATGATGATCATAATATTATTATACGAGCTGAGGATACTTTACTCCAGCAACCTATTGAACTATCAGTAGATCTATTTGTTTTATCTTGTGGTTTAGAACCTCGAGCTGATGCAGATATTATAACTTCTCTATTAAGGATTCAAAGATCTGCAGATGGATTCTTCTTAGAAGCTCATCCTAAATTACGTCCTGTAGATACTTTAACTGAGGGAATCTTCATCGCAGGCGTTGCTCAAGGCCCAAAAGATATTCCTGATGCTGTTGCTCAAGCTAAAGGTGCAGCATCAAGCGCAGCTGCCTTGATGGCTCAAGGAGAAGTAGAAATAGAGCCATTTTTTGCAGTGGTTCACGCTGAACGATGTATTGGTTGCGGGATGTGTGTAGAAAACTGTGCTTATGGAGCAATTGAGCTAGTTGATGATAAACGATTTGGTACAGTAGCTAAAATTAATGAAGCCCTATGTAAAGGTTGTGGTGCTTGTTCAGGAAACTGCAGATGCTCAGCAATAGATATTAAGGGATTTACTGGGGAACAAATTTATTCAATTATAACTGGAAGAGTATAGAGTATTTAATTAACTCAATCTTTTTTTACCTAATTTTTATATTTTAAGCCATATATAGAGTATTTGGTTAAATGATAGATAAATGGCTCTCAAAAACTAAATTAAACAATTTCTTCGAGAAACTTACTAGAAAATTATTTTTGGAAAAAATTTCAGCGAATACGATCACATTAATAGCGTTGATTACAGGACTATTGAGTGCATTATCAATTTTTTTAAGTGGTTTATTAATTTGGACACTTGAATTAATTATATGTGCTATCGCATTAATGCTTATTTCTTTCTTTTTAGATGTTTTGGACGGTGTTTTGGCAAGATTGCAGGGTCCAACAACTTTTGGTGGAATTCTTGATATTTTTAGTGATAGAACAGTAGAAGTTTTCATTATTGTTTCAATCATTTCTATAGATCCCATAGATTTAATGTGGCCTGGAATTGTTTCTCTTAGTTCCATAATATTGTGCATTACAATTTTTTTATTAGTTGGAGGCAATGTGAAAGCAGAAAATTTGAATGAAACCAAGAAAGTTATATATTATCAATCAGGTATAATGGAGAGATCTGAAACATTCATATTCTTATTATTAACAACGGTTTTGATTCCTTGGAGAAATATTATATTATGGATTTTCGCTCTATTAGTCTTAATAACAGCACTTCTACGACTAAGAGATGCATATTTTATATTCAAGAATAATGATAATTAATTCCAATTATTAATTACATGTCGAATTACTAAATTAAAGACAAATCTTTTAAAATCCATATATCATAATAAACATTATGAGTTCACAAAGTCAAGAAGATATCCTTGAGATTATTCGTCAAGAAAATGAGAACAAATTTGGGATACTTTGCTTAAACTGTTTAATAGTGAGAACTCGTTTCAAGGAACTTGAGGATTTTATAGAATCTAATAGAATAAAAATACCAAAAGACAAAGAATTTACTAAATTAGATTATCTTGATCATATTAGTATCCATTTTTATAAGAAATATCAGGAAATTAAAGAATTACAAAAGGTTTTCCCTACCTGTTTAGCTTTTATTGCTGATATGCTTTTTAAGGATGAGAGGATCAAAAAATATTTATCTCGATTCGATTTTATTGCTAAACATGAATTAATTGATGTTTTTGCCGACTATTGTGCTGATTTGGGTATAGATGTTTTTGATACTTCTGTTATTAATGAAAAAAAATATAATTGTGATTTGTATCTGATTAAAAAAAAGCCGATTTTAAGGACTGAGGCTGTCTTTCTCAGAACAGGTTCCCAAATGACTGAGGAACAATATAAGAATACGTTTTATTTATTGAATGAATCTTCAAAAATTGCTATATGGACTGTGTTTGTAACTACCCCTAAGGGAGTCTATAATATCGGATTCGAAAGACTTATATCTGATATGGAAAAATTAAATGTTTGGTTTTATATTATAGATCCAATTCACCAAAGAGTTTTAGGAATCACTAAAGGCAAAAAATCAAAGGATCATGATACAGAGCTTAGAGATCAATATATTAAAAAACTCCCTCGAGAGCCTATAAGAGCTCAGTCCCGAATAACTAAGATTTCAAATTATGAGTTCAGTGAATCAGATTCATATAATCCAAAGAGATTTGTAATGTATGAGATATTACCTAAAGAAGTGGCATTAGAACGTGAAGAATCTCTGATTAGGACCCCTAGATATCGAGATATTTTTAGAACTATTTTAGTCATTGAAAAAAAATCAGGGTTGCCTGTGATAACTTACTCTCGTGAAGATTTAGGAGTGGATCAAGAATTAATCTCTGGGTTTTTAAGTGCAATGGATTCATTTGTGTCTGAAATAGGTGGTTCAAAAGCTATGGATGAAATTAGCTATAAGGGATTTTCTATTCATGCTGCCTACGGTAAATGGATCAAATGCGCCCTAATTCTTTCAAAACCAGCGAATAAAAGTCTAAAAGAGAGACTCGCATACTTTGTAGAAGAATTTGAATATAGATATGCTGATGAGATAAACGTTTTTTTAGAAACTGGTAGAACTACTCCTTTTGACCCTTCAAAAATTAATCCTGATATTAAAGATATACTTGATGTATAAATAGGGATATTTTAATCATGAAGAAAAGAAAAAAAAGATTAGGAATTATAGATGGTAAATTTCACCCTTGTCCAAAGTCTCCGAAATGTGTTTCTAGTCAAAGTACCGACA
>JAHQWY010000426.1 GCA_029856445.1 Promethearchaeia archaeon | reverse complement strand
ATACACTTTATACGGAACAAATTGCTATCTCGATATTGGAATGGCTCTAGGGGATACTCCTGCTTATTATTTTACAGAGACTGAATTTCCTGCTGAAAAATTAACAGGAAAAACATTGAGAGAGCAATATCCTGTTTTAGACTATGGTTGTGTTGGATGTATTATGAAGTGTGGTAAACAGACAATTATTCAAAATAATGGTGAAGAAATAAAAGTTGATGGTCCTGAATATGAAACTGTTGCCGCATTTGGGCCTCTATGTGGCGTTTTTGATTCAAAAGATGTAATTTTAGCAAATCATTTATGCAATATTTATGGAATTGACACAATTTCAGCTGGAGTTTGTATTGCATTTTTAATTTATTTAATCGAAAATATTTTGAATTGATAATTTCAAAAAAAAAAATGAAGAAAAATGATACATACAAAATTCCAAGAAATAATCGGAACGAAATATCCCATTATACAGGCTGGTATGGGGCCCTACGCTACAACAAAGCTATGTATCGCAGTATCTAAAGAAGGTGGATTGGGTTTAATCTCAACCATTGGCATGGCGGGGTATGATGTAAATTTTATACCTGAAGAAGACCGTAAACTCGATTTTGGGGTTGGTGGTTCCCCTAAAAACGTTCTAAAACAAACAATAAGATATGTGTATGAAAATCTTAAGGACTATCCTGATGCGATATTTGGTGTTAATATACCAATTGCTAAAGAATTTTACATGGTTTCAAAGCAATTCATGATAGCAGTTAAAGAAATATTTGACGAAATGCCTGAAGTTAAGAAACAGTTAAGAGTTATGGTAACATCTGCGGGAGATCCCCTTCCTTGGGCGATAGATGCAAAAGCAAAGGGTGCAAAAGGTTCATATTATGAAGTTAAGAAGGAATTACCCTCTATAATCTGGTGTCAAGTAGCCCCAAATGTGAGAGGAGCAGTAAGAGCTGAAAAATCTGGAGTGGATATAATCATTGCTTCAGGAAGGGAAGGGGGAGCTCATTGTGCTTGGAGAGACACCTCATCAATGGTTCTTCTTCCAGAAGTAGTAAGAACAGTCAATTTACCTGTAATTGGAGCGGGAGGATTTGCTGATGGCGCTTCTTTAGCAGCTGCTCTAGCTTTGGGAGCAATTGGGGTTCAGATGGGTACTCGTTTTATCGCCACTCAAGAAGGAGATTTTGAGCAAATGTGGAAAGAACAACTGGTAAAAGCTACAGAATTTGATACAATTGTAGGAAGAGGGATATTTGGACCTATGAGATTCTTAATTAATCGCGCCTCTCTTGAAGTTGTTGATGAAACTATTAAAGGTGCTTCAGATCTTTATCGTGGAAAACCTTGTCCTACTACAGATGAAATTTTTGAACTAGAAAATCGAGGATTTAAAAAACTAGTCGATGAGGATGAAAATGAAAGTCTAATGAACGCGGGTGTTGTCACTGGCAGAATTCACTCAATTCCCACAGTTCATGATCTAATTCAAAGTATAATGACAGAAGCAGAAGAAATTATTTTAAATTTACCAAATAAAATAATAAAAGAAGAAAATATAATATTGGAGTGATTAAAAATGAAAGAATTAAAAGAATGTGTAGTAGTTGATACTATTAGGACGCCGGTTGGGAAATCGGGTCGAGCACAAATGAAAAAGCTCGGTGGAGCGTTTCGCGAGTGTTCAGCACAGGACTTATTAATAACTGTTATAAAAGAAATCGTAGATAGAACAAAAAAAAGATGTCCCGATTTCGATCCAAAAGAAATAGAAGATTGTCATGTTGGATGTTTATCCCAAGTAGGAGAACAAGGAGGCAACGTTGCTAGGATGGCTGTATTAATGGCAGGTTTACCGGATGAAGTAGCAGGAGCAACAGTCAATAGATATTGTAATGCCGGGCTTCAAGCAGTCAATACCGTTTCCAATGCGATAAAAGTTGGTGATGGTGATATTTGTATTGCTGCTGGAGTAGAATCAATGACACATTACCCGATGGGTATTGATATGCAAATTGTAAATTCCATTCCAAAGTATCCCGTCATATTTTCTCCAAAAACCGCAGAAATTTTTAAAAAAATGGTACCTCAAGGTGTATCATCAGAGATGATTAATGATAGATATGGTTTCACCAGAGAAGAACTAGATCAATTTGGAATGTGGAGTCATCAGAAAGCTACGAAAGCAATGCGAGCTCAAGAAGAATACTTTAAACGTGTTGTACCAGTTACTTACTTGAAGAGATATACAGATGAAAATATGAATCCAATTAAAGATGAAAACACAGGAAAACAAATAGTAGAAGAGGTTACAGTGAAAGAAGATCAGACTGTGCGGTCTGTCTATTTGGATGATCCAGAAAAAGGATGGGAGATGATAAGTGCCTTGAAACCTGTATTTAGAGCTGGAGGAAAGGTAACTGCTGGAAATTCTTCACAAATAGTTGATGGAGCAGCGGCAACTCTATTAATGACACAAGAGAAAGCAGATGAACTTGGTTTAAAACCCATGGCTCGAATACTTTCAACAGCCGTAGCAGGTGGTGAACCTGTTATTATGTTATTAGCACCAATTCCTGCTATGAGAAAAGCTTTAAAGCGTGCTGATCTAACAGTTGATGATATGGATGTTATAGAACCCAATGAAGCTTTTGCTAGTCCTTGCTTAGCCTTTGCAAGGGATTTCGGTTATGAATTTGATGATCCTAGAGTTAATCCTACTGGTGGTGCGATTGCTATAGGACATCCTATTGGAGCTAGCGGTGTCATCTATTTTACTGAGATGGTCCATTATTTAAAGAATAATAATAAAAGATATGGCGTACAATTAATGTGTGGCGGTGCTGGTGTAGGAATTTCCACCGTTGTTGAGG
>JAHQWY010000425.1 GCA_029856445.1 Promethearchaeia archaeon | reverse complement strand
CATTAAAGTCTACTGAAGTGATTATATAGTCTGACATATCTACTGATAGACTCACATTGGTTCTCCAATGCATTACAGGTGTGTTTTTAGGTTGGCCACCACTCTCTCCTTCCCACCAGCGATGACTGCACCAACATCCGTCACTATCAATACCATAGTATGGAACAGAGGAGCGTTGAGGGACTACCACAAGCTCAGATTTATTAAAGGCCTCCCAATTCGAAAAAGTTGCACTATTAAGAAGAACCTGTTCTTCATGCGCATCCCCAATTATTTTAAAATTTGCTTGACCTGAACCTGAAGTTGCTTCTACATCTGAATTATCTCCTAATTCTCCATAGGAAGGATACCAAGTTGGCTCTATTGGCTCAATTTCGAAATCATGATTTTCAAGCCAATTTGCCGTAAGAGTTTCTTGAGCAGCTAATTGAGGATTTTCAAAATTCTTAAACTCAATTCCTTCAAACCTTTTATTTAGAAATGAATTATCATTTTGATTTGCATAAAATATGAAGAATGATGTAAGCAAGATTATAAAAATAATACTAAAAACTGAAATGCCCTTTTTTCTAAAATTTGTTAGACTCATAATTGGTATTCATTAGTCTTTTAATTAAAAAATTTTGTTTAAGGTAATATATCAAACTATTTAATAAATAATTTCCCACTTTGACCTAAAATAAATCTGCAATACATTCCTATATGTAATTTATAATGAAATAATGATATATAAATTAAATTGCGGGATTTATATTTTTATTAGTTTTTTTGTCACTTTCAGTTTTTATATACAGTATATCACTAGTAGGCTATAGCATTATGCTAAATGCAAATTTTAGATTTCTATCTTATATTAATTTGAATAAAGTTTAATTAAACTATAATAATAAATAATACTTAAGAAATAATATTATAAGAATAATTTTTAAAACTTATTTATCGAGTTTTTAAAGTGATTTAATTGATCCAAGGTATATTGACATTTCAATTTGAAATTAATCAGAAAGATTCAGGAGAAATAGAACCTGGATTTGAACCAATTCAATTAATATTTCGAGAAGAGGAGTTTGATGAGGATAACTTTTCAGAATTACTCGTAGATAATGATCTTTTTGCGATATTCTACCAACATACAACTGGTCTTTTTGGAGTAAAATACAGTTATAGCAATTTTTATACTGGAAGATTAAAAGAGACCCCTTATCAAGTAATTTCTTACTTTAAACAAGTAGCCGATGGGACCCAATATTTAACAATCTCAATTTTTGAATTAGATGATGAGATTGAAATTTTTGAACATTTGATTACTGAGATGGGTAATCGCTTAGATACCATATTTGATAAATTAGCAAGAGCACGAAGTTCAAAGCAGCTTTCTTTAATAGAGAATATTAATATTAGGTTGAAAAATGAAATAAAATTCACAATTTTTCAAGTTGATAGATTATCTAATTTAGATAAACTTCAAAAGGTTGCTTTAATCTATAATAGCCCTGAACGGTTGAAAATCTTAGAAATTTTACGTGAACATCCGATAGGAAAAAAAGAATTAAAAAAGATTTTGGAAAAAATGTCTGCTACTGTAAATGTGGATATACTTCTTCAACCTTTTCTGGAATTAAATATAATAAGACGAGATTGGATTAAAGGAGAAAAGGATAAAAAGACAGGTGAAATTAAACACCAAGGTGAATATCTCTTTTTAGTTAAAGATATTCTCATTGCGCGTGTCCCTAATGAGAATTTGTTAAATCATTTCAAAGAAACTAAAAATGAATTGTACCCTTTTTATAGGCAAAAAGTAATAGATTATTTTTCAGAATATGATCCATATACACAACCCGAAGAAGAAACTAAGAAATTAGCCTCTATTCTTTTAAGTCCTGATGTTTATGATTTTTTTGTTTTGATGAGACATAATCATTATCCAATGGATAAAATTCCAAAAATATTCTCAGAATTCGCAGTTACTGAAATTTTATTAGAAGATTTGAAGAATTTAAACATTATTACTGAGATTATTGATGATAACGATCGAAAATGGATTTGTCTTCTAACTGAGATAAAACCCCTAATAATCTTTCCAGAATATTTACTCCCGAAAATAAGAGCAGCTTATAAGGGTGAGAATGGTGATAGTGAAATTACTTACGAGATAGCTAAAAAAGCACTTAGTTTATTGGAAATAACATATCCAGAAAAAGTAGAATTTTAGTTATAATAATAGCGAGATGATAGATTAAAATGTATTTATTCAAAGATAAAGACATAGTAGAAGTACCAATTACATGTAAATTTTGCTTAAAAGAGATAAAGTTTCCTATCTCTAAAAAAGAATATCAAGATGTTAGGAAATTTCCTATAAAGAGAGAAAGCACACATGGTGACCCTGAGCATAAACTAACTGTTTTTATTAATATGAGTTTAGAAATCGAGAATTTTGAAATTCAAGACCTAAGAGAACAAGAAGAAGAAGTTGTATATTCTGAAGATTTAATAAAACAAGTTCTAGCTGAAATAGAATTATCAGATGAAGAAATCGAGTTATACTTTCGTACTACTGGAAGAGAAACTGTATCTCTTGGTGAAATCTCAATTTTAATTGGTAAACCTAAAGAAGAATGTAAAGATATTGTCGATAAATTTATCGAAAAAGGATTATTTAAAGAAATCATTGGTGCGACTCCTCATTATGCGGCATTACCACCTTATGCAGCTTTAGTTGCTCAGTTAAAAAACTTTTATACGTATATATCTGATATTAAATCAAAAATACCCACTCAATTAGAGAAGTCTTTTGCTCAACTCGAGTCACAAGCTAAAGGGATGGAGACATTGAAAGATTCTAGTGAAGCAATGATGGAGTTAAAAG
>JAHQWY010000076.1 GCA_029856445.1 Promethearchaeia archaeon | reverse complement strand
AGCTTAATTTTAAAATTCTTATTTTTTTCTTCTCTACAAGCAGGACAGTTCATTTTATTCTTCGATACTTGTTCTATATAATCCAATCTTGAAGTATTAGGATTATTCGAAAAATAAATTACGAAATTATCAGTTATTGAGTATTGATTAAAGACTGTACTCACTTGCTTTTTAGCTTTCCTAAAAAGGATCCTTCTTCTACATTTATTACAAAACATATTATAGTATTTACCGAGTTTAGGGTGAAGACCAACATTAAGTATGATTCTTCTCCCATTTCTTCTCGATATAGCTAGAGAAATTTCTTCAAAAGAAGGATTATCAATGTCAAACCTATTGAATTCTCTTCCCAGAGATCTAGGATCTTGAGAGTGAGCATCACTATTACTTAAAAATGACACATCTTTTAAAGATTCAAGCCTATCTGCTAAATCTGTATTAGCGGATAGCCCTAATTCTAAAAAAAGCACTTTTTTAGTGGTATCTTGATAGCAATCCTTCAAATTTTCGAATTTACCTTGACGAAAAATCGCTTTAAAAGGTGTAAAAGCATGTGCGGGACCAATTATACCTCCAGAATCGGAGATTGTATCCACTAATTCAGGTGGTGACATATTAACTCTAGGTCTTCCACCCCACTCATCTAAAATATTTTTTGAGTGTGGCTTTAATTTCTTTTGGATTTCTTTAACTGAATTGAAATCAGGGAATAACACAAGATGATGTATATTTTCTATATCTTCTATTTCTGTCTGAAGGATAAAAAACACGTCTTTATATGAAAAGGAACCATCTATTTCATTTCTTAAATTGCTTTGTATGTATTTAAGCCATTCTGGTTGTAAAATATCCCCGGTTCCAAGAATGTTCAGACCTTTTTTCTTGCAAGTCTCCAACATTGTATCTAAATTTAATGATTTTGATACAGCTATAGAATGTGGAGAATGAATATGAAGATCTGCGTTAAAAATATCCATCAGTTATTAAAAATCTTAATTCAATAAAAAGATTTTAATAATGAGTTAATTAATTGATTTCAATTCACAATGAGCATCTTATCCTTTTTTTGATCTGTCAATAATATTCGATAAAACTCTAATTTATTCTTATAATTAACTCTTTCGAGTTTTCCTTCAACAATTACAGACTCTCCTTCTTTAGCTTGCTCACAAAAACGTGCTCTAAATGAATTTATTTCTGAAATATCATTAAAATTGATTTTATTAGAAATCAAGTCTTTCTCTAAGATTTTTATGTTATTGATTTTATAAGAACAAGGAGTAAAAATGGAATCTTTAGCATCGGTAATTAGTGCTTTAGCTTTAATCCTTCCAAAGTTTGTATAGTTAAAGTCATAAAAATTACCCTCCCAGTCTTTTGGACTTTTTATATATCGAACAAAATAATCATAGCCATAGAATTTACCTTGATGTAGCTTTCTTTGCTCACTCTTAATGAAATCCTCAAAAGAGATGTCAGATCCCCCAACTCTCCAATTATAATGAGATCTATACTCATCGATATTATACTTTCTAAAATTACTGGATTCATCTAATAGATTTTTTAGCTTTTCTTGGAATCTTAGACTATTTTTCGTTCCGTATATAATTATATCGATATCTGAATCCTCTTTATTCAAGCCAACCATAATAGAACCTGTAATTCCTATTAACTCTTTAGAAATTCCTCCTTTATCTATAAATAGTTCACATAGACTTTTGGAATATGTTTCCGTGTTGGAGAGCTTATCTTTTCTAACCAAACTCTCTAAACACTCTATTGGAGTATAAATCTTCTTAATGTCTTGAATTTTTACCCCTTGAACTTCTAAATCAAGTTGCTCAGAAAAAAAGAGGTATTTAGGATATTTAGTGCTTAGGAGAGAGTATCTTTCCTCTAATTCATATACTTTTCTGAATTTAACTCCTTTCTTCACTCTATCTCCCTCGGGATGAGGATAAAATCTTAAAAAGCAAATTCTTTTATCATTTGGATGTAATAAGCCCTTGATGTCAAAAAATAAATTATCTTCCTTAGTTTCTATGTAATCTCCCTCAATTCCCTTAAAATTCTTCATAAAGGTCACAAAATTATTAATTAATATTTTGAAGGAGTCTTAGTTTTAATTTTATGTTTTGGAATAGTATTAATCTTTCTCAATTCTTTTTCAAAATCTTTTTTTTCGTTTAGAAATCTTTGTTTATCTTTTTCTAGCTTTTCTCTTTCACGTTTGATTGTATTTTTTTCGTTAACCAAAGATGATTTTTCTTTTTCTATTTGTTTAATTTCATTATTTAATTTCCTAAGTTTTTCCTCTAAAGCAGGAATCTTATTGGTCAAAGAATAATATGTGTCTTCTACTCGAGGGATCTTTCTTTCTAATTCTTTAAACTTTGCTTCTTGCTTTCGCTTACTATTTTCTAAATCTTTTACATCTCTTTCAGCCTTATCCCTATAATTTTTTAGATCTGCTTTTTTCTTATCAATTTCTCGGGCTTTAAGATCTAAATTTTGTTTTGCGTATCGCGTCTTTTGTCTTTCTTCTTTGAGTTTTCTCTTTTCGTCAGCGATTCTATTCTTTTCGTCAGCGATCTCCCTTTTTTTATTATTAATTTCTCTTTCCAAATTATCTCTTTGTTTAGTTAAATGGTTAATTTCATTTCTTAAATCCATTAATTTATCCTCTAGATCTTTATTAGTTCTTTCCAAAGCACTTTCTCTTCTTTCCATACCTGGTAGTTTAGTTTTAATTTCCTGTATGCGTTTTTCTGTTCTTTCTCTTTCTCGTTCCAAATTACTTTTTTCATTTGATATTTCCTCACGTAAATTATCTAACTTTTCTTGAAATTTTTCTAACTGCGTGTTTTTCTCATCTAGTTCTTCATTTTTTCTCCTAAATTTATCTCTAAATTGCCTTTCTTTAATAGCTAATTCATTTTTATTCTGTTCTAAATCATCTCTTGATCTTTTTAATTCATTTCTAATATGATTCCTTCTTTCAAGAAGGTTTTTCACTTCAAGTTCAAGTTCCTTTCTTTTTTTTTCAAGATCCCTTATATCATCATTGTAATTTTCAATCTGTTTAACGACTCTTTCCCATTCATTCTTTTCTCTATCTAATGCAATTCTTTCCTTTTTAATTTTTTTTAAAAGTCTTTTATCAGAGATAGCATCTAATTCTTCATCTGGAGTTTTCTCTCGAATTTGATATTTTGGAATAGGTTTATCATTCATAAAGGTTCAATTATCTTCTTATTTTACTAATAAATTCATATTAATACTAACTCTAAAGTTTTTGTAATTTGGATTTCTTAATTCTATTTATATAGTTTAGTTTACATTATTCTCTTGTAGCTATTAAATAAAGATCATAGAAATTACATATAGTTTATAGAATTAAATGGTGTATATTTAATGGGTTTTGATGATGAAGAATTAGAACTTGATGAAGATCTGGATGACGAAATGGATCAAATTCCAGAAAAAGAAATAAATTCAAAATCGCCTACCGCAAAAGTCGTTCCTAAGGGGAAAAAGATTTCAGTATATTTTATGTCTACGATTGGACCAGGTGAGAAAAAACAAAAATTACTCATAAATTCTGGAAATCTTGTTGGAGATATTAAAGAAACAGTGGCAAATTTATTTGGTTTAGATCCAGCTGATTTTTATTTGAGTTCCGGGGGTATAACGATGGATGAACAGAATCCTTTAAAAGATTATTACGTAGAGGATGGAGATGATATACTTTTAATTCCAGCAAGTATCGCTGGCTAAGATATTTTGAAATACTTTTGTTTTTTAATATAGTATTCTCTTCTTTTTAATTATTTTTTTTTCTGGAGGGGATCAGAGCAATTTCATCATCGTCATCAATATCATATTCTTGTATCTGCTTTTCTTCAGATAATAAGATACCCCCCGAAGATAACAGAAAATTATCTAAATCATAATTAAATAGAACTCCAACCCTTTCTTTAACTTTATTTATTAATTCAGTTGTATCAACAATTATTATCTTAGTTTTCTCGCCGGGTTCAACTAAAGATCTTACGTAAACGCGAACCTGATCTTTAATCTCAATTGTATTCATAGGTGGGATATAAACTATATCCTCATCAGTTATATCTCTATTATTTAACATATGGTTAATTAATATGCTTCTTTCGTCTGCTTTAAAATACAACATTTCCCTAATAAATTCTATCTTTTCCATTTTTGATAGATCTAACTGGTTTATTTTATCTAATTCTTCTTGACTAAAAATCGAAAAAATAAATTTATTAATTACTGGTGTATCTTCATAAGAACCTTCGGATTCTACATACTTTTCTATTAAAGGCATAGCATTATAATAATCTTCAATAATGCTAGGTCCATTTTGATAGATAGGCTTAGATTTTGGTATGATTTTCTTTTCTCTCATCTTATCCTGAGGGCTGATCTTAGACTGGATCACAGTATAGATCGTACTAGTAGATAGCACTGTTACACTTCCAACAGTTAGAATGAGCAATAATGGAGAGTTTTCTATACGAAACAGAAAAAATCCAATATAGATACAAATAACAATGAAATAAAGAGTGATGAGACTTATTATTCTATTTTTTTTCCTCATAATTTTTTGATTAGATTATTTTCTAAATTTAAAATATATAAATTAAAATATAAATTCCGTTGGAATAAAATTGGAGTTTTGATTTTTATTCACCTTGTATTTCTTTTCTTATCTTAGAATATTGTTCTGAGTCTAATTTAAATCCATTTCTGCCATTAACTTTTTCTATTTTTATTAATTTCAGACTTTGTAAAATATCTATATATTTTTTAATAGTACTATGATTTTTTTTTAAACCCTCTGCGATTTCTGTAATTTTCAATGGCTTGTTTTCTTCCTTCATGAATTCAATAATATTTTGAACGAGGTCCTTATTCATGTAGTAATAAAACTTGTCAAATTTTGGATTTGAATCAAATTTAAAGAAAATTCTATGATTGTTAAGTTTCTTTGATCGAACAAACCTGAACTTTTCTAAACAAGAGAGATGCCATAAAGCCTGATTACTTCCAATTTTTAGAGCTCTCATTATTTCATTGATGTTTGATGGTTTCTTATCAATATAGTTATAGATTTCATTTCTAGTTGGATTTTCAATAATATTATTTTTCATTAATCTTGTTCCAGGAATAATTATGTTTTTTTTAATTAGGGATTTTATTACCAATTCGATTTTATTTCTATTTAAATTAGGATTTAACCTCACTCTGTTATTGACAAAATCTATTATTTCATTTATCGAAAAAAACGTCTTTTTTGTTAAATATTCTTTTACTAGATTTAAAACAACAGATTCCGGATCTTCCAGAAAACTCATAATCTTTTTTTTTAATTTCGGTTTGATTTTCTTGTTTTTATTATAAATTAATCTCTCTAAATCAACATTTTATACCTTATATATTAATAGGCATTCATAGAATTTATAATATAATTTCCTAGGGTTTCTAAGGATTCTATTATTCGTTAAGAAAATAATTCTGAAAAACTGCAAAATCATTCCAATGGGTTTTATTATATCTTTATCTTGTGATTTAATTAAATTTTAAAAATTACAAAAATACAAAATTAAAAATAAAAAGAATTGGAAGTGATATAATTGAGTTTTGAAGAAGAATTTGATGAGGATTTAGTTGGGGAGGAACCAGTGAAATCTAAGACTCCCATGACGAAAATCCCTTCAGCAGGTAAGAAAATAACTTTATATTTCATGTCAACTATTGGTCCTGGTGAAAAGAAAGAAAAATTAACTGTAAATGACGGAAATTGCGTTGATGATATTAAGCAAACATTAGGAAATTTATATGGTCTTGATCCTAATGATTTTCATTTATCATCTGGTGGAGTAACCATGGATGAAAATAGCGCATTAAAAGATTATCATGTAAATGACGGAGATGATATTCTTTTAATTCCTGCCAGTACTGCGGGGTAAACTTAAATAACTGTTTTTATAATTTATAATATAAGGGCTTTAAGCCCTTCAACTTTTTTTATTTTTTAAATATATGGTGATAATATTGGATAAGGGTTCAGCATTTTTCGGAAAAGAATTATCAGTGGAAGAGAGAAACTTGTATGATCGTCAATTTCGTCTTGAGGGTTGGTCTCAGAAATTGGTTAAAAATTCGAGAGTGTTAATAGCTGGTATTGGAGGACTAGGATGTGAAATTGCTAAAAACTTGGCAATGCTTGGAGTTGGATGTTTAGATCTCGTTGATTTGGATATCATTGAACACTCTAATTTGAACCGTCAAATTCTCTTTACTGGAGCGAAGATAGGAGAATCTAAGGCAGAAGTAGCAGCAAAGAAATTAAGAGAAATAAATTCTAATATCATTGTCAAAGGATATCACACCTCTTTAGAACGATTAAATCCTACCATATATCAATCTGCTGATGTTATTATAGGTGGTCTTGATTCAATGAATGCACGGTTAAACTTAAATGCTCAATGCATCAGATTTAAGAAACCACTCGTGGATGGAGGAGTATCTGGTTATCATGGACACATATATTCAGTTTTTCCTTATGAGAATGCTTGTTATGAGTGCAATCCATTGCCTGTAGGGGAAACGGATGAGATGGCCGCTTGTACAGTAGTTGGAGTTCCCCGAAAAAGAATTCATTGCGTTTTCAAAGGAGATATGGCATTTAAAGAAAAATTTGAAAGAGATCCAAATCCAAAAAACATAAGTGATATTAAGTTCATTCAAAAGATCGCAAATGAATTAGTCAATAAGCATAATTTTTTACCTGAATATACTGAAGATGACATTGTGAAAATAATTGATCGTCATGATCCTGGAATAATAACTATAAATGCAGTTATTTCTGCGTTGCAATCACATGAAGCAGTAAAAATACTTCATTGGGAGAAAGGTCATAAAGGATTAGGTAAACCAATTCATAGTTATGTGGTCTTTAATGCAATGACAATGAAATTTTATCATATTGACAAACAAAGAAATCCAGATTGTTCTCAATGTGGAAAACATGTTCGAAGAGTCTCAATAAAATTGAATTCACAATCACCTTGTGAAAAAATAATTGAAATATTGGAAAAAAATGGTTTTGAATTGGATCAAGATTCTGAGCCAATCCTTACTTTACTGGATTTTGATGACATTAAGATAGTAGATTTAGAAAAGAACCCTGATGAAAATGGTTTAAGAAATTATGAGTTAATTACAGCTGCGGGATTTAAAGGAGGGGAAATTTTTGTAACTTTAAAATTGAAATAAGATCTAATAAAAATGTATTTTTAGCAAAATAGAATAAAATTATTAAAAAAAAAATAATAGAAAAAAAAGGAAAAAGGTCTGAAAAAATGAGTATAAGAAGTAGTCGTATCTCCCAAGATTTTGCAGGGTTAAAGAAATTGTTAAAAGAAGGGACTATTGTTCAATTAAAACCATTTAATCCTAAACGAAAGAGTATTGATCATATAGCAATCACGATTAAAGGCCCAAAAAGTACTGCGTATTCGGGAGGTTTGTTTAAGTTAGAAATGAAATTCCCTAATCAGTATCCTAAACAACCACCTTTTGTCAGAATGCATACTCCAATTTGGCATCCAAATTTTTGGCCAAAACCAAATGAATATAAAGGTCAGAGGAATATTTGTTTAGCATTGGTAGATCCCTCTTTAATTGGTAAAAAAGGTGGATGGAGCCCATCAAAAACAGCAGTAACAGTTGTTCAAGCTATAATTGCCATGTTAAACACCCGTGGAAAATATGTAAATCCTACTGATGTTTTTAATAAAAAAGCAGCAATAGAGATGATGAAAAATCCAAATTTTTTTGAGAAAAAAGTTAAAAACTTAGTAAAAAAGTATGCAAACGAAAAGTGGTGAGTTCCTTAATGGGTGAAAGAGAACTAACAAATAATTCTATTAAAGATGAAATTAAGAGGAAGATTAAAGAAAAAATAAAAAAGGAATTATTAGATGAAATCTGTGAAGAACTTAAATTAGAAGAAGAAGAATTAACAGAAGAAATTGCATCAATGTTATCCAAGAAATCATCTACCAAACCTATTATAAAACATTCAAAGGAACCTACAGCTACAATTATAGAAAATAAAAATATTGTAAATCAAGTTGAACAAGAGATCCAAAAGGAGGTCTATATTTCAGTAAAAGCCATCCTCAAAATAGCAAGCCATGCACTTAAATATGCTAATTCTAAGATTCCACAAGTGAATTGGGTAGAAGTTATAGGACTTCTTGCAGGAAAGTTGGATAAAGACGATATATTACATATTGAAGATGCGTACCCTATGGGACATGGTACAGCTGTTTATGCAGAAATAAAAGATTATAAGAATTATGTAAGAGCTTTTAGAGATATTAAAAAACAGCAATATTTTATGTGCGGTTGGTATCATTCTCATCCAACTTTTGGGTGTTTTATGTCTAGAGAAGATATTGGCACTCAAGAAAGATATCAGAAGCTCTGGGATAAAGCCGTGGCACTTGTTATTGATCCATATCTTATTGATGGAAGTTCAGCTGGTTTCGAGATTTATCGAGCAAATTTAAAGACAAAAACCTGGTATCCTTTAGTATATGGAATTAAAGGATCATTAGATATACGAATGTTGCCTGATATTTTAGCATTCATGAATCCTATTATTCAAGGGAAACCTGTTTATTTAGAATATGATGAAGGATGAATAATTTAATATAAGGTGATTATAAAGCGGTGGTGAAAGCTAAAACAATAGCTATACTATTAACTGTATTTTTGATTATCGGTATCATTCATGGTGCGTTCCTAAATTCTGTCAATATCTTTCTAAGTTGGCTGCTGATTGGAATCTGGTTGGTATTTTCTTTTAAGGTTATAAAAAATATTAAACAATACCGTGAATATAATTCACCTCATAATACTGCATTTTTTACAATTACTCCTGTGTTTATTGGAATTTTTTATTCAATGTGGGGAAATTTTACAGGTTTGTTGGGAGAAAATCTATTAGAAGATACTTATTTTTATTTAAGCTGGTGGAGCTTTCTATTTGGATCTACCTATATATTTTATGGCTCAATTTCTTTATATCGTTGTTTCAAAAAATATAATGTAATTTATTTTGGAACTAAATCAGTAAATGCTCGCAAATTTGGATATGTTTTAGGTGTCTCAATCATATTCTTCATAATTATTTATTGGATAAGTTTTTATTCATCTATTGACGACATTGATACTTATATCGTGGATTTAAATCTTTTAATATTACTTATCAGTACAATATTAATAGTAATTATCCCAGGATTGTTTGGAACCCAATCAAGATTACCCCAATTAACAAGAGAATACATAGCACAACGTACAAATAGATTAAACCAATTAACATCACCTAGAAGTAATTCAAGTCCTAGAAGATACAGAGAAAATGTACGTACGACAACAAGATACCCTCCAACACCCTCAACCAGAACAGTAACTAGTAGATCTAGAACAGTTAGTCATTCACAAAGAACAACGCCTACAACACATAGACGATCTACAACATCAAGATCCAAAACAACTACACGTTCTGTAAGTAGAGGTCCAAAAGGAACACAGGTGAGAAGTAAACAAAGCACTAGAAAAATTAGTAATTTTAATATATATAAACCTAAAGCAGCACGTTTATCAACTGAGGATTTTAAATGTATTTTCTGTTTTAAATTGCCCAAATTTCCTGAGGATAAAGGAAGAGGAATTATTTTGTGCCCAAACTGTCGATACCCTGCTCATGCAGACGAATTTAAGGATTGGTTGCGAAGTTCAAACCTCTGCTCTAGATGTAATGCCCCAATTCCTATAAACTATAGAAAAAATCCTAAAATAATGTCCATAAAAAATTATATTGTTGTTCTAAAGCACTTTACCAACAATAAAAAATAAGATATTTTTGAATTCAAATATTTTTTTAGTTTTTAACTTTTAGTTTTTCCTTTAAAGCTCCAATTGTAGATTGGAGCTCTGCATAAACATTATGCAAGTGTATGCTTTCTAAACTTTCAATAGTAAACTTTATTTCAAAATTATCTTCTAGATTTGGAAAATCTCTGAAAATAAAGTTCTTTGCCATTTCTCTAATAACATCTTCAGAGAACAATGGTTTTAAATGAGCACTTCTTACTAATTCAGCTTCCTCAGGTCTTTTTAAAACTGATTGTATCCTACCACTCATAGATTCTTCTATTACATCAATTATATCTAAGACATCAATTTTGTGGTTTGATAAATCTTTAATTTGAACAGTAATTGTGCCAATTGACCTCTGATTATGTGATGAAAATGGGAGAATATTAATTAATTTTTCAAGATCCTCTTTGGAAACATTAATATCTTTTCGCGTTTTAATGATTTCGGCAGCATATTCTTGTGACATTTCTTTTGCACAAGGGCATACTGTCATTCCGACAGCACTTGCTCCAATAAAATATGTGTAATCGATTTCACCAGTTCCTTTTCTGTTAGCTTTAACAAAAGAGCTAATATTATAGGTTTTTTGGATGTTTCTTGTATTATTTTCCCTGACTTGAACAACAATCTTTCCTTCTAACTTTACTTCCGCTTTCGAAGTATATGGATGTCTTTCTAACAGTTTTCGAACAATTCTATCACCTACTAACTCAATTGTTGGTGTAGGTTTGAAGATTACCTCATTTATAACTTCCTCTATAGTTTCAGAAGTTCTTGACATATGTATACCCCTCTGTTGAGCAGGAAGGTCAATTAAAGCAGATATTTTTGGGTAAAAGGAATATTTCTTATTCTCTTGTACTATTTCCACTTTTTTCTCTAATTCAACTATTCCAACTTTATCAATAGCGATATCAATTGCCGAACCAGAATCTTGTAAATCTATTTTATAATTATGAATTTTTATTCACCAGTTTTAAAAATTTTTTTTTCTCTAATTTAGAAAAAGAAGAATCGATTTTAATAGTTAATATAAAATAAAGAAAACATAAGAACTAAAGAATTAGATAATTTGAAATAACTTAATGTTATAGTATAATATTAAAAATAAGTTGAACCATTTTAATTAAATTAATTTAACCATGCATAAAACACTAATTCACAGTTCATATGGTTTAATTGGGGAAAATTTAGATCTAAAAAAGGATGTTTCTTTAGAAATTGATAATGAGGGGAAAATCGCTAATGTAACATTTGATGACCCTGAGAAAAATTTACAACCCCTAAAACTAAATCATTCTACATTAATGATCCCTGGTTTGATAAATTCTCATGTGCATATAGGGGATAGCTTTGCTAAAGAGATAGGATTTAATAGAGAGTTAAGTGAGATAGTAGCACCACCATTTGGTCTAAAGCATAAATTATTGAGACAAACCTCTGAAGAAGTTATAATTGCGGGTATTAAAAATGCAATTTTAGAGATGTTATCGAACGGTATTACATGTTTTGTAGATTTTAGAGAAGGAGGTGTTGATGGTGTGAATCTTTTAAGAAAGGCATTGGATAAGATGTCAATAAATTGTTTAATTTATGGTAGGTTTATGGATGAGAGTGAAATAGAATATATCTTTGAATTAGCAGATGGAGTTGGATTATCTAGTTATAAACAAATTACTATGAATAATAAGAAATATGTTGACAAATGCAAGCACGATTTAAAAAAAATGATTGCTTGTCATTGTGCTGAGAAAAGTCATGATCCTAATTTATTATATAATATGTTTAGAGAAAATTTAGTCGATGTAATCATTCATGGGACAAAATTAATGAGAAAAGATCTACTTAAAATTCAACAAGACCAAAAATCTTTAGTTTTATGTCCTCGTAGTAATGGATATTTTGGGGTTGGATTCCCTCCTATTACAGAAATATTGCAACTTGGTATTCCTATATCATTAGGAACAGATAATGTGATGGTGAATAATTTAGATTTATTTGAAGAAATGCGCTATTTGTACCGAATCTTGAGGGTGTTGGGGAATTATGATAAATCAATAAAGTTGACCTCAAGAGAGCTCTTAAAAATGATCACGATTAATGCTGCAAGAAATTTTCGAATAGAAAATAATTTTGGATCTATTTCAGAAGGAAAAGGAGCCGATTTCTTTTTAATAGACTTAGACGGACCAAATTATTATACTAATAACTTAAATAGAGACAATGTATTTGATATTATCGTTCAAAGAACAAAATCGGAAAATATTGCAAGAACTTATATAAAAGGGGAGGTTGTATTTGAAAGAAAATGAAAAACCTTATATTATTTTGAGTGCAGCTATGACAATTGATGGAAAAATTGCTTCAAAATCAGGAGATCCCGAACTATCAGATGAGGAAGATTGGAAGGAAGTCCATAAACTACGATCTCAAGTAAATGCAATTATGGTTGGAAAAGGTACAATCTTAAAAGATGACCCTAAGCTGCATATCAAATATCATAAACATCAAGGTTACTACAGGATTGTTATTGATAGTAATCTTACCATTCCTATTGAATCCAAAGTTATTTCTTTTCAACCAGAAATCTATCATACTATCATATGTACGACAGAGAATGTTTCAACTACTAAACTGAAGAAATATGAAGAAAATAATGTAAAGATCATCCAATCAGGGAAAGGAGAACAGGTAGATTTAAGAATTCTCATGCCACTTCTAAAAAATATTGGAATAAATACTATTTTACTAGAGGGAGGAGGAAATCTAAATTGGAGTTTTATAAAAAATGATTTAATTGATGAAATAAGATTA
>JAHQWY010000424.1 GCA_029856445.1 Promethearchaeia archaeon | reverse complement strand
CCCAACCACGAGCCTCAAAATATCCACTCAGGAGTTTTTGATATCCATCTTCCTTCAAGATTACTCCTTTAGCCGGCCCTCTTGTGTGAGGTTGCTTAAAGAATCTTTCTGGTGGTCTATCATCGTTTCTCGTCCATCCTTCTCTTATATTAAAGCATTTTGAAAGGTTTACAATTGCTTCTCCTCTATCTTGAATAAATGTTTCTGTTACTGGAATACCTGTAACAAGTTCAAAAACCTTGGCCATCTCCGCATCATTTTCATAGATGCCACGGGTAAATTTACATACTATATACGAATCAATAATAGCGTAAATATCTTCTAATTTTTTAATTGCTTCCCCTCTCTCAAAAGGTTTATCATATCCGAATCTATCAAAATTTCCTTTAGCATCAAGTCCATAGGAGCCATTACGTAAATGACATGCCCCACGAATAGAGACACTCATTCCAACGGCAAAAGAATTCATCCCATGGAGATCAAAAGCAGGCATTTCTAAGCCCTTTATATGCATACCATAATAACTTGCACTTTTTCTTCCCATTTCTTCTAACCGCTTTCCAGCTTCTCTGGTTCCATCTCCAAACACTTTACCGGCAAACCCTTTACCAAGAATCATTTCCTCTGTAAATCTTACAAGGTTAACTGTAGAACCAAAAGGTAATTCATAACCTAAATCTTCTTTGGTTATAATACCCTCTTCGAAACATTCCATTGCCATAGCAGCAGTAACACCGCCACTGATAGCATCAATTCCAAGATCATCGGTTAAAGATACACATTTAAATACAGTTGGCCAATCGGAATTGCCACAAGCAGATCCAAAACTATAACATAATTCTTGATCAATACTCGAATAAAGATTAGGCCAATTTGGGTGATCTTTGGGTATTTTTGTGATGTGATCACAGCCTATTGAACATTGAGAGCATGCTACTTTTTTTACAACCCAATCTTGATTCAATATATCACCTGTAAAGGTTCCATCATCAACTTTATCCCAAGTGCCTTCACGATGATTGAAGGTTGGCATCATTCCGAGCTTATTATAACTAGTTATCCCTGCTGGAGTGCCTAAATCTCGGTATTTAGCTGTAGCAGGACCATTCGCAACTTTTATTAATTTCTTAGCTAACTTAAAAAAATCGACTGGGTGGGCTACGCTAATTCCTTTGGTACCTCGAAAGCATATTGCTTTAAGGTTTTTTGAACCCATTACAGCACCCATACCAGTTCTTCCAGCTTGTCTATTGCGATCATTAGTAATACATCCCATAAAGCTCCCACGTTCACCTCCTGGGCCAATACTCAATACTCCAAGGCGTTGATCTTGAAATTCTTCCCTCAAGAGTTCTTCTGTTTCCCAACATCCTTTACCCCAAAGCGTATCTTTACATGGAACTAAATAATGATCATCATCATCAATAACCATATAGACAGGTTCAGGGGCTTTGCCTTTGATCACAATCATATTAATACCAGCACGACGAGCTTGAGCACCAACAGATCCAGAAGAAATAGCCATTCCAAACTGACCTGTTAATGGAGATTTAGCAAATACACCATATTTACTTGAAGTTGGTAGAATTGTTCCGGGGAAGGGACCATGTGCATATACAAATATATTTTCGGGGCTTAATGGATCTACACCAGTAGGGCACTCATCCCATAGTACTTTAGCTCCAAAACCATAGCCACCAATCCAATCGCGGCAGAATTCATTAGATAATTTAGATTTACTAAATTTACCATCAGTAAGATTGACATCAAGTCTCACTTGGGTAAAACCTTTAATTTGATCAGGAACAGGTATTTCCTTAGTTTTACTCATGTTTTTCACTATTAAATTTAATCATTATATTTTGATTTGATTTTAGTTATTAAAAATAAATTACCAAAATTTTAAAGGTTACTTGTTAATCCTAAAAAAAGCCTTCTTTAAAATGAGAGAATCACTAATAAAAGATAGAATTGCATATTGATATTAAAGATTCTATAAATCTGTAAAATATCATGCTAGAAAAAGCAATCTCCCTATAAAGCTAATGATATCAATAACCTTTATTTTACCTTTTAATTCTTTATTTTCATTTAGATAACAATTTAAATGTGCAATACATTTTGGGCATGCTGTAACTAGATATTCTGCCCCAGTTTCTATTGCTTGAAGCATTTTTTTCTCTTGAAGTTTTTTTGAATCTTGATTACATGAAATATACGCAGATACTCCACAGCACTCAGCATCTTCCATGGTATCTTCCATTTCGACTAAATCTATAGCAGGTATCTGTTTTAATACTTCACGAGGAGCTTCAAAGACCTTACTCATCCTTCCAAGTCTACAAGGATCGTGGTAGGTTACTTTAATTTTCTCTGAACTCGGATAGGAAATATCTTGTAAAAGATTCTCCTTTAGAATATATTCGGTTATGTGATAAATCTCAAAATCGAATTCATCAGTATTCTTAAAAAGTTCCTTATATTCCTTTTTCCAAGTATAATATCCTTCAGCACAATTAAAAATCAGAGTTTTAACTCCCGCCTCTTTAAACAATTTTACGTTATACCCTGCTAATGTCTTAAAGGTTTCAAGATCTCCTCGCCAGAGACTATCATGACCACAACATTTTTCCTCCGGGAGTACAACTGGAATAATATCATTTTGGTTTAAAATTCCAATAACCCTTTTAGGAATTTCTAAGTAATCAGGAGCATTTAAGGATCGCCAATTATCTTGATTCCCATAATTACATATCATAACACCAGAAGCATCAAGTGCTTTTTCAAAATCCTCGGGGATTTGATCAGAATTACAGCAACAATTGCAATTTAAACATCGGTTAGCCTCTTTTTTCGCTTGTTCCTCTGAAAAACCTAATTCCAT
>JAHQWY010000075.1 GCA_029856445.1 Promethearchaeia archaeon | reverse complement strand
TACTTTGATGCATCCATTTTTATTTTCAGATTCTCTTAATTATTATGGTTTAAATAAATGTTTGTAAGGTTCTTTTCTCCTTTTTAACTGATAAATTTCAACACGCTTTTCTTTCTCAAGATTACGAACTTTTATATGAAATGGTTCAAAAAATTGAAGTTCTTTCTCATTTCCATAAATATAAACTTTTCCTAGAGAATATGATGAGCCAAAACTAGTATCGAGTTTTTTCACTATAGTTAAATTCTCATCAGAGCTTTTTAACGCAGCAATTTTCTTCTTCACATCTAATCGATTTGGAGTACCAGCCCCAAAATGATCAACTCTAAATGCTATTTCAATTCTATCGATTAATGGATTTTTCTTCTCTTCAGTAATTTCAATCTTAAACGACATTTTGAACCTTTTCTTATAATTTTGCTTAAATCTTATTAGTTATAGTAAGATACTGTAAGGTTTATAGAAATCAAAAGATTAGATAGAAAATAAAATTTTGCTTTTTAAAAATCTAAATCCTTTGGTCAATGTATAAGATATTAAAAAAGGATTTAAAATTTCTCCATTATTGCGATAAGCTTACTTACTTTCTCTTGAATATTCTTATCAGCATTCACAATTACAATTCCTTCTGGAATTATGAAATTAGAATCAGTAATTGGTGGTTGACCATAAAAAGCAAAATATATTTCTTGGTCTGAAATAGGAATTTCTAAGATAAGAGGTAAAATAAGTAGATCCTCTTCTCCTTCAGTTACTTTAATTAATGTTTTCTTACCAGAAGCAATAACATTTCTGAATAACTCCCAGCAATCTTTATTAATTGTTCCAACGGGATTTTGAAATTCAATTATCTCTTCAAAATAATCTTCAAGGCCAATATTAATTTGGTTTCTTTGAGTTTTTTCATCAATAATACAAATTTTAACAAAAATTTTCAAAAATGAATTTGAGAAGAAATCTTTTGCAACAATATCACCAACAATACAAAAATTTACGTTTAAATTTGATTTTAAATAATCTCTGAAAAGATTTTCAACTTGAATGATTGTTTCTTCTCGAGTACCAGCAATTAAGATATCAAGAGGTTCTGTGAACAGATATCTTTTCTCTGGAGGAATTCTTAAATTATATTCCATTAATATCAAGTAATTTAAGTATAATAAATATAAAAAATGTTATAAAATTAAATTAGAAAACTAAATAAAATATATTAATTTACTTAATTTCTTAGTTATTATAAATCAATTTAACGAACTCTTAAAGCATATTTACCAGGGTAAACGACCTTTAAATGGTCTGCAAATTTGGATTCTTTAGGATTTATAATGATTACCTCTCCTGTAAAATCCTCACTTAGAGTATGTGTTTTACATTTAGGACAAATAGTTTCGTTTTTAGTTATTAAGTGGCAATTTTTACATGCTTTTTCTTTCATTCAATCACCTAAAGACTATATTTTGCTTATTCTGAAGCACCTTCTTCTTCACTTAATTCTTTTTGGTCGGTTTTTTTATTAGAATATTCTTCTTCAATATCATTATTAATCCAATCTTCCTTTCCTAGAAATTTCTGTCTCATTGTTAAACCAAGCTTTCCACTTCTTCCAGTACCTAAGGAAACGGCAATTATTTTGGCTCTTACCTGATCATTTACTTCAAGGATTTTTCCAGTCTCTTTACCAATAAATCTGTTTCCAACTTGTTCATAAGAGATATAATCATCACAGATCTGAGATACATGAACTAATCCATCCAATGGTCCTAACCTTATGAATGAGCCGAAATCAACAATTTCTACTACAGTTCCTTCAACTACTTCTGACACTGTTGGTTTAAAAGTAAGAATTGTAAATTCTACCTCATGAAACGTATTCGCGTTACCCGGTATTATTATTCCTTTTCCTACATTAAGCACATCGACAACAGCTATAATGAATCCATAGTCGCGAGTGATGATTCCTTCATAATCTTCACTTAAGATTATTCGCGCACTGACGTTTTTTTCTTGCCCAAAAAGAAAAGGTGGTATTTCGATTTTTCCGGTAATGTTAAAAAGTTTGAACATATGAATATACCAGTCAAATAAATGAAGTTTAACGAAGTCTTGTATTTTATAGAATGAATTAAAAAATTAATAGTTTATGGTTTTCTAACAAACTTACTTTAATTATTTAGTAAATGTGAATTCAGGTAATAGGGGTAATAGGGGGATCTCTTAAAAGATAGAATTATTAAAGATATGTTAATTTTTTTTCATAATCTTTGTGGAATGAATAAAAAATTAAGTGAAATTTGAATATGTCTGGTTATATTGGTAAGCAAATTAGATTAGAAAGGATAATTAATAGAGAGACTAAAAGAACAATTATTATTCCAATGGATCATGGATTAACAGTAGGACCAATTAAAGGAATTGAAAAAAATCTGGGAGAGGTTGTAAATAAAATTGCTCTTGGTGGTGCTAATGCTGTTATAGGACATGTAGGGATTCCTTTATATGCTCACAGGGGTTATGGGCCAGATATTGGATTAATTTTGCACTTATCAGGCTCAACATCGTTAAGTCCAGACTCAAATTATAAAGTTTTGGTGAACACCGTTTTAGAAGCTGTAAAATTTGGGGCAGATGGAGTTTCAATTCATATTAATATCGGTACCAAGTCAGATCCAGAAATGTTAGAAATTTTAGGAAGTGTATCAAGAGAATGTAGAGATCTTGGAATGCCCCTTATAGCAATGATGTATCCTAGAGGCGATGATATAGATAATGAACGAGATGTTGAAGTAGTAAAGATAGCTGCTAGAGTTGCTGCTGAATTAGGCGCAGATATAGTAAAGACCAACTGGACAGGAGATCCTGATTCCTTTAAAGAAGTTGTTGATGGTTGCATGGCACCTGTTATAATTGCAGGAGGAGAAAGAGCAGGAAAAAGAGATGTTTTAGAAATGACCAAGAAATCAATTGAAGTGGGAGGTGCTGGTGTAGCATTTGGAAGAAATGTTTTCCAAGCAGAGGATCCGACTAAATTTGTTAGAGCCTTATATTTAATAGTGCATGAAAATTACGATGTAGATGAGGCAATAAAAGAATCAAATCTATAAATTATAGGATATTATTTTCTCGTTAAAGATAGCCGAATTGGTCTTAGATCGTCAATTCTTTGTATTCCTGCTTTAATTGAAGGGTCTTTTTTAAGCAGATTTTTGGCTTCTTCAGCAGTTTCTGCTTCCAAAATTATAACTCCAAAAGGATCTTCAGGGATCAACGTTGGACCTGCGAAAAACAATTTTTTCTGCTTCATTAAAGATTTAAGATAAAAAAAGTGATCTTGCATTATTTTATCTTCATTTTCCCTCGGATTCGTAATAAAATCTTGACGATAAGGCTTTATTATTGCGTAATAATGATTAGTTTTTATCATTATACACTTTCTTGTTATGATTTTTTAATTATTTCATTATAACCGTGTTATATTTATCAAAGAAAAGAAAGAATTAAATATTTTGGATTAAATTTCAATTAATAAGATCTAATTATATAAAGTGATTAATTGGAGTGTTAAAGAATGAGTATTAATGAGTTACCTAAGGAATTGAGTCATGATAAATTAATTGATATATATAAAAAAATGTTATTAATACGTGAATTTGAGCAAAGAATTACTAAAGATGCAGGTAGAATAAAATCCCCTTTAGTTCATACTTATACTGGTGAAGAAGCTATAGCTGTTGGTGCCTGTGCAGCAATTAATGATGATGATTATATTACTTCCACACATAGGGGGCACGGTCATTTTATTGCCAAAGGCGGGGAAATTAATTCACTTATGGCGGAGATTTATGGAAAAGAAGTAGGTATTTGCAAAGGGCGCGGGGGTTCTATGCACGTCGCTGACTTTTCTAAAAATATGCTTGGGGCAAATGGAATTGTAGGTGCTGGTCCACCTTTAGCTCTTGGAGTAGCCTTAGCTTCAAAAATGAGAAATGAAGGTAAGGTTGTTCTTACATTCTTTGGGGATGGTGCAGCAAATCAAGGTATGTTACATGAATCAATGAATCTTGCTGTGATATGGAAACTCCCTGTAATTTTTGTTTTAGAGAATAATATGTATGGATGGAGTACTTCTGTTAATTATTCATCTGCTATTAAAAATCTTTCCCTTCGTGCTCAAGGATATGGCATGAAAGGTATAACTATCAACGGTAACGATGTTATCGAAGTGTATCGATCCGTTAAAGAAGCGGTTGATCTCGCAAGAAAAGGTGGTGGCCCTACTTTAATTGAATGTAAAACTTATAGATGGCAAGGTCAAACTACAATGGATCCTGATAAATACCGATCACAGGAAGAAAAAGAAGAATGGAGAAAAAAATGCCCCATTGAAGCTTTTAAAGTAAAGCTCATAAGAGGTGAAATAATTGATCAAGCAATTATTCAGGAAATCGAGGAAGATACTGTAGCACAAATAGAATTTAGTGTAAAATTTTCTAAAAAAAGTCCAAAACCAGATTCTAGTACTGTATTAGATGATATATATAAAAATCCGATGAATTTAGGAGGAAATTAAAATGGGTGAAGAAACTAAGATTATGAGAGGTTTGGACGCAATAAGATTAGCTATTGAAGAAGAAATGGAACGTGATGAGGATGTATTCATAATGGGTGAAGATATTGGGGAATTTGGAGGTCCCTTTTTTGTGACTGAGGGTTTACTAAAAAAATTTGGTCATGAAAGAGTGCGTGATACACCTATTAGTGAAAATGCAATTTTGGGATGTGCAATTGGAGCTGCGATGGCTGGAATGCGTCCTATTGCTGAAATTATGTTTGCAGACTTTTTATGTGTATGTATGGAGATGATAGTAAACCAAGCTGCAAAAGCAAGATATATGTATGGGGGTCAAATTTCTGTCCCCGTCACTATTAGAGTCCCATTTGGAACTGGTATTATGGGAGCTGCCCAACATTCACAGTCTTTTGAATCATGGTTTATGCATGTGCCGGGTTTAAAAGTCGTTTTACCTTCAGATGGTCGCGATTTTAAAGGATTAATGAAAACGGCAATACGAGATGATGACCCAGTAATTTTCTTTGAAAATAAGAGGACATATTTCCTTACTGGTGAGGTTCCATTGGATAAAGATTTCACAATACCATTTGGTCAAGCCAGGATATTCACAGAGGGTGAAGATATCACCATTGTGGCTTTAGGCGCAATGATTCAGGAAAGCTTAAACGCTGCTAAGAAACTTGAAGCAGAAAATATACATTGTGAGGTAATAGATCCAAGAACTTTAGTTCCATTGGATAAAAAAACCATCCTAAATTCAGTGGAAAAAACAGGGAAGCTGATTATCGTTGACGAAGGCTGTAAAACTTGCTCAGCAAGCTCGGAAATTGCTGCGTTTGTTGCAGAAGAAGGTTTTCACTTATTGAAGAAACCGATTATTAGGCTTAACACACCAGATGTTCCGATTCCCTATTCAGATAAACTAGAAAGTGCTATTGTTCCGAATGCAAAAATGATTCAAGAAAATGTTAAAAGGCTAATTTAATTAAACAAAGTTAAAATCAATTGTACAATCATCAAAAAAAAACCTATTATTATATTTTTTTATCTTTTAATTTTTTTAAAAAATCTTTTCTTGATGGATAAAAGAGGTCTAGCATAATGAAAGGTACATCACCTATACAAGTATCTCCATGAGGTGTGTTAGTGGGAATACAGAAGAAATCACCTTTTCGAACAATTCGCTCTTCATCTCCAATTATAAGTCTTGCTTCACCAGCATAAACCATTCCCATTTGTTCATATTTATGTGAATGTATCGGAACTGTATGACCTGGTAAAGTGGCGTTGAGTGCCATCATCATTTTCTCACCATGTAATCCTGTGAGAATAGTCGTTTCTAATCCTTCCATTTGTATAAACTTAGGAGCTTTTTCAATATCTATAAAAAAAGGGGCTTCTATAGTTTTAATTATAATCATCCTCTTAGTGTTTGATATATTATATAATTTTATTGAGATTCTATATATTTCAGATATTCTAAACAAATCTCTACAAATTGACCTAATGCTTCTTTTTCAATATTTTCAGGTGTGTCTAATCTTGTATGGTAATAAGGGGGTAGTTCATCTTTTAGGTTGAGCCCTCCTATCGAGGCTGCCGAGATTCCTTTTTTGCTAAAAGCTGCGCCATCGGTTGCACCGAATGGTAAAGGAGATATTTTGGTGTTAGGATTTATTTTTTTTGCTGTTCTATATAAAGGTTTATATATTCTTGGGTCATGATTTGCACCAATTCCCGGTTCTTTGTCATGAATAATTACGATTTCTTTTTTTCCAATACTGTCCATATTAACTATTATTGTTCCCTCTTCCTTTAATTCATTAAAATGATTAGTTATATACCTCTTTGATCCTCTTAAACCAGCTTCTTCACCTGCAAATGAAATTAGATAAATTTTTGTATTTTTTGGATAAATTTTCTCATTATTTCTGTTTTCTGACAAAAATTTACCTATTCCTAAAATAACCGACACTCCAGATAAGTTATCAAATGCTCCTTGAACTGGATGGTATGTATGAAATAAAATGTAAACTAGAATGATTGGAATAAAGGCAAAGAAAAAAAAACCAAATGATAAAAACAAAATGGTAAGTTCGATTGAAAACAATTTAAAAATTATTTTTGAAATAATTACTACGAATGTTATCCCTACGCAAGCATAACCAATATTAATTATGACTTGACCATATCTTTTCAAATAATAAAATGTATTGAATTCAAAAGCAGAATCGTGATGTGCGGAAAATATTATAGTATCTTTTACTTCACCTGAGGGATTTAGAGTTCCAATGACATTGTACGACTTTCTTTTTGGGAAAAGGAAATCATAGATTTCATGATATTTCATTACTTCTAAGATAAAATAACTTACACATATGACTATAAGAATTGCCGCTATAATCATAAAAAAGAAACTATAATTACCATTAATTTGTAATATTCCAAGATCAATCAAAAGCGAAAGCCAATATAAAATTAGTGACACGAGAACTAGAAAAGTTCCATACCTAATACCACCAAGAAATGCATGAGGACTACTTATATATGCTTCTTGATGAACCTCATCGCAGGATTTTTTTAATTCTTCTTCAATCATATTCCCTGCTAGTAGTTCTTGTTCTGTCCCGGATTCTCTTGGGCCAATTTCATTACAGACTTTTACTATAAAATCATACATATAATTATTTAAGTTCTCATCAGTCATTTGAACTAAAATTCTTTGTCATTTATATTAATTATTATAAATACATTTTATCCTTATAATAAGGCTTAAATCAGAACAGAAAAAGAAAAAAAAATACTAACTCTCATAGTACTAATTTTTTTCTTTTTATTATTAAACTCAAGAAATGAGAGACCTTCCACAGTTTGAACAGAATTTTCCTGCTACTTTACCACCACAGTCAGGACAGAATTTTGGCTTTAAAGCTGGTGTCACTCCTAGTTTTTTAGATACTATTGGTATTGTTCGCTCCTCCTGTTGAATTAAACCTCCAACGATACAAATTACACCACCAATAAATGGTCCAATTACTCCAAAACCCGGATCGAATTGATAAGAGGTAGTAATGGTATCATCCCACTCATCTACATATGTTATGGTTTCACCAATATAAGGTCCCCATTCAACTTCTACCCATATAATGAAGAGAAGAGTAAAACAAATCATTATAATCCCGCTAAGAAGAGCAATATTTTTTCTAAAATCCCCGCGGTAACCTAATACACCTGCACCAATTCCGGTAATAACTCCAATTAATAAACCAATAAAACAAATAATGAAGGGTGCTATACCTATTAAAAGAAAATCAGTTAAATCGGCAAGTTCATCAACCCATCCGTCATATGGTCCAGCCTCATAATATCCGACCATCCAAATATCAAGGTAAATTCTATATGTGTAAACATCCCACTCATCTTCATATGTTACTGATGGATCGTCCATAACAGGAGTAGCAATCGATATTATTACAATAATAGCCCCAATAATAGGTAATACCCAATTATAATTTCGCCAGTTTTCCATTTGATATCTACTCTTATGGAATTATTCTTTCTTGAATTGAATTCTTATGATAAATTTGATTCTAAATTATTTAAAGATTTGTCAAAAAATAGTGCTTAAAAATCAAAAATATATCTAATCTGAAGTTAATTTATTCTAAAAGAAGAATCTAATAAATGTGTTTTTTGAATCAATAGGAAAAGAAGTTGATGATAATCCGAATTAAATTAATTCCGCAATCTTATCGCAGGTTCTTTTACAGTCTAGAAATATTAGTCCCAATTTTACATCTGAAGTAGTAGAGACCGTCAATACGGCATTTGGACCAGCCTGGAAGACCAAAAGATAACCTTGACTGCCTTTAACATACAAAGTATCAAAGTCGCCTTTCTCGAACTCGATAATTGACCTCTCTGCTAATGAGAGCAATGCCGCAGTCATCGCAGCGATCCTTGTCTCGTCAACTCCTTGAGGGAGTGCTGAAGCAATAGGTAAACCTTCTGCAGACACAATTGCTGCGGCCTTAACTTCCGGAATAGCATTTAACAATTTTCTTAATATGTCGTCGAGACTATCGGTTGTAGTTTCCATGGAAGTCATTTTTTCCTGTTATTTAGATTATAGATCTTTTTAGAGATAGATTACAATATAATATTATGATATAATTTTCTTATTTTAATTTTATTTATTTTTTTGTATCACTTATTCTCTAATAAAATATATTATTATTTGTTTATTAATTTAGTTTTGAAATTTTTGTAATATGATGATTTAAAAGATGATATGCTTTTTAAAATCTTAGAATTTGTATAGATCATATTAGTTATCCCTTATAATTTTATGTCGTTTTTAAAATGGATTAAATGGTTTTACACTAATATGAGGGAAAATTAATTATTTGGTTATTAATTATTTAATTAATATAATTATTTTTCTGATTAATTATGGATTATTGGACTGGAGTAGATGAGGTTTATAACCTTACTTTATCCTTCACGTTTTTCATATTGATGATTCTAATGTTTCATATAGGAAGAAAGGGATATAGGGCAGATAATCGTTACGGTAGTGTTTCTACCATAATATGTGGTTTTTGTTTTTTAATTTTTGGATATTATAATTCTATTGTAAGATTTTTCCCTTACCCATATAATGGGTTCATGGTATGGTGGATTGGGATTATATTGCTTGTCAATATGATTTTTTTTATGACCATTAAAAGAGAAATAAAGAAAATTAGCAGAGAAAACCTAGAAAAGCCCTTAATAAGAGGAAAAAAACCAGTTTTAAGAAGATATGTAGAAAGAATGACCAAAGAAAATCCTTATATAGGCGAAATTACATTTAAAATGGAACTGATTAGAAAGAGCTTTCATTTAACCGGATTATTATTAGTATTAGCATATTTTGGTTTTTTCTCTCTTCTTAATCCGGTTGCACTGATAGTAAGTGATAGTGTAATAGTAATGATCAATAAAATAGGACCCGGATACACGCTTTTATGGGGTGATTTATCCCTATTTCCATATAGTATAAATGATTTTCAAGCCGTAATTGGCTTAACCATGATGGCATTAATAGGTGCTTTAATGTTTGCTTTAATATCTGATCTAATTCGTATAATTTGGGGTCCAGAGTATTCAGTATTTAATTTTTTAACAAAGTCAATGTTAAGACATAAAGAAAAAAATGCAGCAGGACCACAAATCTACATAATTACTGGTTTTGTTTTTTCCTATATGCTATATATGGCAGAAATTCTTCATATATTAGCAGTATTTTCAGGAATACTAATTGCATGCTTATCAGATGCCGCTGCTGCTTTAATTGGAAGAAGATATGGAAAACATAAAATCCAAGTAAGAAGTAAAGATACAAAATCTATTGAAGGTTTTTTAGCAGGAACTATTTTAGCATACATTATAGGATTAATTATTATAGGTCCAATTTATGCGATAATTGGAGCTGTTATTTTTTTTATCACAGATTACTTCCCTAAATATACAGCAGATAATTTATTAAATCCAATATTTATTCCTATAGGAATTCAGATTTTTATAGCTATATTAGGGTTACCAGTTGGTTGGTTTTAATAATAAATATAAAATATTAATTTAATTTCAAAAATGCCCGAATTATTAGATATTCTAAAAAATATTCAACTTGCTATATTCGATCTTGACGGTGTAGTTTATCGGGGAGAAAGTTTAATCCCAAATGCAGATATAGTCATCAAAAGGCTAAAGGAACTATCAATTAAAGTAGTCTATAATTCTAACAACTCAACAGTTACAAGAAAAACATATATGAAGAGATTGAAAAACTTCAGTATAGAAAGTAAGATCACAGATTTTTATACTAGCGCGTCTATAACCTCTGCCGAAATTACAAAAATAAAAGAAAGCGCTAATATCTATGTTATAGGGGAAATTGGTTTAAGACAAGAATTGAAATCCTTAGGTCATAATATTGAAACTAATCCTACTGATTATAGAAAAATTGATTTTGTAATTGTTGGTCTTGATAGAGATTTTAACTATAATAAGTTAGCAATCGCCCAAAGATGTATATTAGAGGGAAATGCCAAATTTTATGCTACAAATATGGATTCTACTCTACCAGTTGCTAGAGGCTTTAAACCAGGGGCGGGTGTAATGGTTAATGCTTTGATCACTTGTACAGGTCGGGAACCAATAAGAATATTTGGGAAACCTGAACCTTTTGGTATTAAATTAATTTTAAAGGATACTAATATTCCTCCTGAGAATGCTTGTATCTTTGGAGATCGACTAAACACTGATATATTAGCTGGTAATAGAGCTGGAATCATATCAGTAGCAGTTTTAACAGGAGTCACATCAAGAGCTATGATTGAGAACATCAAAGATAAGGCGATGAAGTCAAATAATTTTGATAAAAATTTAATCCCAGACTTAGTAATTGAAAAATTAGTAGATATTTTTAAATACTAGATGATTAGTCAATCATGTTGGTTTGTTTCATCATTATTCTTCCTATTTCGAAAAAAATTTCTTGTACATTTCGACCATCTTTGGAAGAACATTCAATATAACCGGTTAAATTATTATTTTTTGCTAAATTATACGCCTCAGCTCTAGGAACAGCTCTTTTGTATTCAAGATCTAATTTACTTCCAACCATAATAATGGGTATTTGATTTGAGGGTCCTTTATAACCCTGTTTGAAAATATCTAGCCAATCTTGAAAATTTTTCAAGCTCGAATATCGAGTAATATCATACATGAAGACTCCCCCTGAAGCACCAAAAACATAACTGGGTAATAGGAATCGAAACCTATCTTCACCAGCAAAATCCCAAATCTGTAAACTCACCCTTTTTTCTTCAATCTCCAACTTTTTTATATGAAAGTCGACACCGATCGTCATATCTGAATTGCTTTGAAAAACACCTGTAAGATATCGATTTAATAATGTAGTTTTTCCTACTCCACCGTCTCCAAAAATGCAAATTTTAAACATCGCATCTGCCAACATCACTCACCTCGATATTCAGCAAAAAACAATATTACATATAAAAATTACTAAAAATTGCTTAAATCTTAAATTATAATTATAATATGTTTAATTTTTAAAAATAATTGCTATATAAAAATATAAATGGCTAGATTCACAAATTAAATTTACTTTTCAAAATTCACAAACCAATTAGAAATTAAAATTAATCCCTGTCTATGCCGATTATATTAAAAGATGACATTGAGAGCATATTATCTGATTTTAGATTATTAAAAATTGATGAATAAATGATAAACATTAATATAGATATAATTTGATGATATTTTTTTATCAGTTTTTAAATTATATGAAATATGAATATGAATTATGACAGAACAATATAAACAGATTCTAGTAGATTATCCTAGAATAAAAATAAAAAGAATTACTCTAAATCGTCCCGAAAAACGAAATCCCTTAAGTAATATAATTAGAGGGGAGATTTTTGATGCACTTCAGAAGGCTGATATGAATAATGATGTTAATGTAACAATTATAAGAGGTGCGGGAGTTTGTTTTTCAGCAGGATACGATCTAAGAGAAAACAACGCTATTAATCGTCCATATTGGACACCAACTGCATATTATGCTAATTGGCCACGACATGTAAATCTTTTATGGAGTATGATGGCAGATATGGCAAAACCGATAATTGCTCAAGTTCATGGATATTGTCTTGCAGGAGGCTCAGAGCTTGCATCCTCATGTGATTTGGTTTATGTAGCTGAAGATGCCCAAATTGGCTACCCTGCTGTTAGAAGTATGATGCCTCCAGACCTTCAATATCCAACCTATATAATGGGTTTAAGAGCGGCTATGGAATTTATGTTAACTGGGTCATCGATTAGTGGTATAGAAGCGGTAAGAGTAGGTTGGGCAAATAGGGCTTTTCCTGCTGACGAATTAGAAGAGAGAACATTGGAAATGGCTGAAAAAGTTTCAAAAATACCACTAGATCTACAAATCTTAAATAAGAGATCTGTATGGCAAGCCATGGAAATTATGGGATATAGAACTCAAATAAGAGCCGGATATAACCTCCATACCCTTGGTTCGTATCAAAAATCATCGCGTGAATTCTTACAAAGTATTATGGCTGGTGGAGATGCTTTAAAGAAAGCTTGGAGTGAACGGGATGGTAAATGGGGAGATTATAGAACCTCAAAAGATAAAAAAGAGAAGTAGAAGAAACAAAATATGTCGATAAGCTTATTTCCTTTTTTTTTAAAAAAAATTTCCAAATTTAATTAA
>JAHQWY010000423.1 GCA_029856445.1 Promethearchaeia archaeon | reverse complement strand
AAATAAAATTTTATAGGTTTTTTCTTTAGGCTGTTCTTCTTCATGGTGGAACATAATAGAATCTTCCAAATAAAGTTCACTCCTTGAATGTTTAAAATAGTTATTAAAACTCTTATGAACGAGTTTATATATTCTTAAATATTTCTCCTTAAAATTAAACAAACAATTTAATATATAAATTTATGTCTCTCTCAAGTAATATTTCTAGACATTTTAAATATCTTGAATTAAGTTAATTAGAGTTGATAAAATTAGGCTTAGCTTTATTATGTCTGTTCTGGTACAAAATCAAATATTTTTTCTATTTGAATATTAGCTTTCTTAAATTGACTTACTTCATGAAAGTCAATCCCTTGAGTATAAAATCTTGAAATAAGTTGGTCATTGAAGTTTTTAAACATTGAGATCGAGTATGATAATCTAAAATTAAATATTTATTAAGAAAGAGAGAGATAGTAGATTAAATTAATTATAATTAAAAAATAAAAATGAACGAGAAAAAAAAAGAGAATACAATGAATTTTTCTTTTAAGAAAGCTGCCAGCTATTCCACAGGACAAATTGCCGATCAAGCTGCTTATCAGACATTCACATTTTTAGTGTTTACCTTCTATTTTGCTGTGGTTCAACTTCACATTACCTTGATCACGATAGGCTTTATAATATGGGCTGTTTGGAATAGTTTAAATGACCCGATGCTCGGATATTTATCAGATAGAACACATACCAAATTTGGAAGACGCATTCCATACATTATGATATCATTCATACCTCTTGGTGTCATAGTGTTTTTATTGTTTACTCCGCCTATGGGAGGATCAAGTGAAATTGGAAATTTTTTATATTTTTTGATCATTATTATCGTGTTTGAATTCTTCTATACTATGTTCAGCCTTAATGCTACCTCTCTATTCCCTGAAACCTTTATTTCAAAGGATGAGAGAACTAAAGCTAATAATGTACGGCAATCATTTCTCATTTTAGGATTAATAATAGCATTCATGCTACCTGGTTTTTTTATTGACGATTTAACACCTGATGCTCCTGAAATAAATAAAACATTAGGAGAATACCAATTGTTTGGAATCGTTGCTGGGATAATTATTATGATTATTGGTGGAATTTTTCTTAAATTTACACCGAGAGAAAAAAGTGATTTTAAGGATGATTACAAAACAGCGCCAAGTTTTTTCAACTCAATTAAAATGTGTGTGAAAAGTAAATCATTTATGTGGTATATCCCAGCTGAAATTGCTAATTGGTTTGTTTATGGAATTTTACCAACATTGATACCACTTTACGCAAAAGCTGTTTTAGGTATAGAAGATGCTGAACAAGTTTCTTACCTTTTAGGTGCTGCATTTTTATCATCAATATTATTTATAACATTTGTATGGAAACCTTTAGTAAGAAGAATAGGTAATCGGAAAGCATGGATGATTTCAATGACAACTTGGATCTTAACACTATTACCATTGATGTTCCTTGGTTCAGATATGTATTTGATTGCTATAATAGTGTTTTTCTTTATTGGTCTTGGGTTATCAGGTTCACTTTACATAATCGATTTAATTGTAAGTGATATTATTGATGAAGATGAGGTAAACACAGGAATACGTAGAGAAGCAGGATATTATGGTGTGAACGCTTTTTTTTTACGGTTGGCGATTATTGTCGTGTTCTTAAGCATTGGACCTATGTTTATTATTGCTGATTGGGAGGTTATCGGTACAGTTACTTCGGAAGTACGACTTAGTCTTCGGATATTAATGTTCGTTTATCCTGCGATCGCACTGATTATTGCGATCTTATCAATTTATAAATATCCCTTAGATGGTGAGAGACTAAAACAAGTAAAAGAAAAATTAGAGGAAATTCATCAACAAAAGAAATCAAAAATTTAATTTCTTTATTTTTTTATATTTTTTAATTTATCAATCCCTATGCGAATCTTTTCAAGAATTTTATCAATCTCATGTTTTTGAACAACTAAAGGGGGCAGTAATTTTAGAGTGTCTTTTTTATTATCGCAATAATCAAGCAAAACACCTTCTTTAATAATTGATAGCATTGCTAATTGGCTGTCTACTTCATTATGAAATTCAACACCCCACATAAGCCCTCTCCCCCTCACTTCTTTTATGAGTTCAGGAAATTCGCCTCGAATATCTTCTAATCCTTTCTGGAAAATTTTCCCCATTTCCTTAACATGATCTAAGAATTTTGGATCTGATTGAATATTTAGCATTTCTAAGGCTATTACACATCCTATGTCAGATCCCCCTGTTGTTGAAATATGAATAAATGGATCGTCTTTATAAACAGCCTTTTCGATAAATGGTTTATAACTGCATACGGATAAAGGATAAATTCCAGAGGTCATCCCCTTTCCCAGTACCATAAAATCTGGCACTACTTTTTCATTAGGATATAATCCTCCATAAATTGCCCAGAAAACACCTGTTCGTCCTAAACCCGCTTGAACTTCGTCATTTATCAACATTACACCTTTATCATCGCAAATTTCTCGAACTTCAGGATAATACCCCTCTGGAGCAATCAACACACCTCCACTCGCAGGAATCGTTTCTAAAATCACACATGAAATATCTTCTGTTACCGCTTTTCGCATAGCATCTATATCTCCATAAGGAATTTGTTTAAATTCAGGAAAATTCCAAAGAAACGGATCTTTAAAATCAGGATCTCCCGTTAATAGAGCAAAGCCAGTATGACCATGATAACCTCCAATTGCAGATATGCATCCCCTTCTTTTAGTATATGCTCTTGAAAATTTTATAGCGGTATCAATTGCTTCACCTCCACTTACACCAAAAGTAGTTTTACTAATATCTCCAGGCATCAATTCAGCTAACTTTTTTCCTAATAATGCTCTCCATTCTGATAAAAGCATAT
>JAHQWY010000074.1 GCA_029856445.1 Promethearchaeia archaeon | reverse complement strand
TTATAAAAATCATATATTATTAGTTCACGCTCTTCAGCAATTTCTTTAGAAATATCTAAATACAATTTATCTTTAAGTTTTAAAATTTTGTTTTCTAAATGCTCAATAACTTGATCAACACCTCCTTTTCTTTTAATTGTAAATCCAATTGTTCTGTATAACCCTATTGCTCCAAGAGCATCTAATTTATCTGCATCTGAGAGAATTTTTGCTTCAAGTGTCGTAGGTTTTTTATTATTTGAAAACGAATGTGATCTAATGGAATGAATGATGTTATCGATATCTATTTCATTAAGGTCAAATTCTTTTGATTTCAAGAATTTTATGGCCAGTTCAGCAGAAATTTCAGCATGATTTCTGTTTAATAAATCTTCCTTTTCTTTTATTCTTCCTATGTCATGAAGAAATACAGCAATTTCAAGTACCAACATATTTGCTCCTAGTTCTTTTCCTAACTGGAGACATAAATTATGAACACGTTCTACATGTGGAAAACCATGAATATCATCCTTTTCAGAGTTATTAGAAGCATAACTTCGGACTGTTGAAATTATTTCTTTTTCTAACATGAATTATCTCTCCAAAAATCATTAAAATTTTGAATTTTCCCAGACTTGAAAAGATCCAAATCCATCTTTTTTTGAAATAATTTGCTTTTTCTCTTTATGAATGACTATCGAAAGGAAATATGATCTCATCTTTGAATAACTTTCAGCTAAAATAAGGATTATATGAGCTCTTTGCTCATTTTCATGTATAAATGGTATGATTGAACTCCATTTATGAAAAAATCTGTAATTCTTACTGATCTCGACAGCCTGCTCAATGTAGGTTATTTGATTTGTATTTTTTAAAAAAGCTTGATCTAATATTACTTTATTTTTCTTGGAAAAAGCCAATTTCTTATTAAGTTTAAAATTGATACTCTCTTCCGACGAATTTTTTGTATATATAAGATAGAAAAAAGGAAAAAATCCTGGAATATAATGTGATCCTTTTGGTAATCGCAGTTGTATTATTATTCTTAGTATTAAGCGAATTCCAAAATAAATGATATAAATGATTAGGTAAAATGTTGTTAATCCCATAAATACATAATAATATGGTTTAATAAAGTAATAAATGAGTAAGATAAGTAGGTTAATTCCAGAAAAGAGGGCCAATAGTGGATTTATTGCTCTATCTGCTATGATTCTAAACTCTCTTTTAGAAAGTGGATAAAGAATAGGGACTTTTGAAGCACCGAAAAAATCTAATGAAACATGGATACTGAATCCTAAGACTCCAGCTACCCAGATTTCTATGAATGATATTCGTCGCAAAAGTGAAATTGGTAAACTTAAAATCCCAGTTATTATTGTTCCGATGATATATGAATGAGAAGCTGCTTTATGGGATAAAAAATATAAGCTTCGTTTTTTTGTAAATGGATCGACAAATATATCCAGATCTGGAAATATAGCCATAATCCATAGGAAGATTATTGCTTCTGGACTTATTTTTAACAATAATAAAAAGCAAGGTAAAGTTCCCATTAATATGTGTGTGAATATATCCATATTGATCAGATTTCAATTAAAATATTTATTGAATTTTAGTAATATCTATAATTTATAGGAAGCAATCCTATTGTCCATCTTTCACTAATATTTGCTGAAAGACATCATTCAAATTACTTAGTTTTTCTTTTAATTGTAAAATAATGGGAAAAAGTATCATGTTCTTTTCCATATTTTTTCATAAGAGTTTTTTTAAATTTTCCAAAATTTAATCTTTCTTTCATAACATCAGCTCATCAATCTGCGTGTACAACGATAGTTATATTACTATTGGGATATAGATTAGTATTAATATCATCCTGTAAGTTCATAAACTCTCTATTTGGGCCGTACGCATTTACAGCGCAATCCTCATAAATTTTATTTTCTTCACTATCCCAAATTAATTGTAAATAACTGACTATCAATCCTTTAAAGATTGGGAAAATTTTATTTTCTGGTTCGGAATAAACTTGTTTATCTATAGTACTTAAAGCATCTAAAATAGTCCCATTATCTTCAATATCTATTTCATATTCTAATCCCTTTGACAACCTTTTTTCAGGATCAGGTGCGAAAATTGTTAGTTTAATTTGTTTAATTTCAATAATCACCCGAAAATGATAAAAAAAATAAATATATTAAAGTCTATATAAGTTCTTTAGCTTTAAGAAGCTTTGGGAGTTCTCTCTTTAAAATATATGATGAAGAAAACTTTTTCTCCCCATCAACAACAATACATTTACTATGAAGGTTGAGATTTCTTGCTTCCTCTGAATTAAGATTCTTTGTGTCATAATCAATATACTTAATGTAAGGAGTGAGTTCGACGAATACTCGATTAATGAAGTTTTCATACTCGCAACTGCATGCGTCTAATGGCAACCAAATATCAACTTTTAGTTTTCCGTTATTTTCTTCGTTATTCATATCAGACATATCATCATTTTTAATCTAATTTTTATTATTCATATTTTGATTTTGCACACAGTGAGGTTTAATACCACAATATATTCCCTTTTTTAGACGTTTAGGATTTTCAGGGTCACAAGGCTTTTCATGTGAACATTGTGAATCTCCGCGAGCACTACAAGAATTGCCGTAGTAATCTGGTGATGCTCGCATTTCTTTCATGATTTTCTCAATTGTTTTATCTATATTTTCTCTTGTCATATCTCTTACTTCTTCTTTTTTATAATTAATAATATACCTTCTGAAAAATATATTTTTTGGATATTTTTATTTATTATGATTCCCAAAAACCTCGTTTTTTAAGATATCTTCCTAAATATACAATCGAAAGCATAATAGGAACTTCCCAGAATAGACCCATTGTGGTTCCTAAGGCAGCAATAGAGCCAATCTCATACATTGCCACAGCAGTAGCAATTGCAATTTCGAAATGACTTGAGGAACCGATAATCACTGTAATAATTGCTTCTTTATACTTCAATTTAGTAAGTTTAGTGATTAAAATATTATAACCAACTACAATAAAAAATCCAACTAATAAAGGGATCGATATCAATAGAAGTAAATCCGGATTGTTAATTAGTACATCCCCGTTTAAAGAGAAAAGGACAATTAAAGTAGTTAATAAGGCAATAATAGATACTTTTCCAACAAATGGACGATATATATTATTAAACCAATCTAATCCTTTTGACTTGACTAATAATTTCTTACTCGCTATTCCTAATACCAATGGTAACCCAATAAAGAATATCAATGAAATTAATAAAAGCCAAGCATTTATTGGGATATTTCTTATTCCTGTTAACAATGAAACCATACCTACATAACCAAATATTATGGTTATAGTATTCAAGCTCGTGTTTACAACATTTTGTTCTTGATTGCCTTTTGCCATCCAACCCCAAACCAGCACCATGGCGGTACAAGGACTAGAGGAGAGAAGAATAATTGCAACTGATAATTGTCTTACCGTGTCAGAATCTCCAGGAAGAAATATGTTTATCATTGCCAAACCAACAAAAGGAGCAACTAACCAATTAGAAATTATTGTCAATATTATTGGTTTCGGATTTTTACCTAGTTTCTTCAACTCAGAGGCTTGGAGATTTAACATAGCAGGATACATCATGAAGAAAAGACATATTCCAATCGGTATCGATATGTCCCCAATTTGTAAAGCAGCAATAGCTTCACTAATCTGTGGAATAAGTTGGGATAATAGAATGCCAATAATAATACATAATGCAACCCAAAGAGGTAATAACCTTTCAAAATAATTGATACCTCTTGGTTTTGATTGTTCAGAATCAATTATTTCTACTTTTTCAATTAGGCTTTCCTCAAAATTTTCTTCGACCATCTTTCTCAATTCAATTTTATTGAAAATTGAAAATTTAAATCTTAAATAGTAAAATTTTTATTCAAATAAAAATTTATTGATTTGAATAAACTTTTATAAATTTGTTTATCCTCTAGTAATACCAGACAATATATTGATTATAAACAATAGTGTTTGAAATGGATATTGAACATGAACAGGAAATTAAGATAAAATTGCAGAAATGTGAAGATATTGAAAATACAGATTTACATTTCAGACAATTACGGGAATTAGGAAAAAATTTGATTCAGAATGCTAGTTTAGAAGATTTAACTATATTTCTTAATGCCTTAGCAAATAAAAAGCGTCTTATGATTATAAACATTTTAAAAGAAAGAGATCGATGCGTATGTGAATTAGAAGCAGTACTAGATGAGTCCCAACCATCGATATCTCATCATTTAAAAATCCTTGAAAGTGCTGGATTAATTAGAGGCTGGAAAAAAGGTAAATTTACTCATTATGACATTCTTGAGAGACAAATTAATTCATATCTTAAATTATTAAATCAAAAACTAATCTAAAATAAGAAATTATAACCTCCTTTCATTTAAAATTAATAATAAACTTTCAAATTTTAATTTAATATAATTAAATTAGAAAATATATTTTCTCTAATTCTTTTATTTGTATCTCATAAATAATTACTAAACAAGACGCTTCAACGAAGAAATAAAAACTCATAAAATATTTTGGAGTTTACGAAATAAATTAATGTTATATAAATTTTATGGTTTTTGTCGGGAATGAATTTGCCACTAAATATAATTAACGCTAAATATATATGTGTAAATAGTCTTTAAAATTGTGTTCATAAAAATCAATATAAGTAATTTTGAAATTTGCTATGAAAGATTTAAGTGAGATTCCAGAGTTTTTAAGATATTATCGAGTGATTATGCCATCTGAAATTGATATCAATAAGGAGGAAATCTTTTATAGGGATAAATATAACGATATCATCAATTATATTAAGAATATGTCAACCTTTAATAGCGAGAATGCTTTAAAAGAGTATCTTTTACCTAAAGGTGCTGTTTTAATAAATGTTAATCCTGGAACGGATATATTAGAATTTATAAAATTAATCTCATTAAACTATTCGTTAGATATAATTGAATTTAATGATAATGAGATAAAAAAATCTCCAGACAAGTTTATCGAGACTTTTATACCTATATTAAAAGCAATTATAGGTGATTATAAAAAGGATTCAGACTTAAAATCTGAAAAAGAAGAAGAATATGAGAATTTGGTTGATTCAAGTATTGTGATTGAAAAAAAATTATTGTTGATTAATCAACAATCAAATTACAAGGCCTTATTAAAAGAAACGAATTTACTTGAAGCTTTTTCAGCTTCACAGAAACAAAGCAATTTTAATTTTATTGAAGCTAATGTAATTTTAATATGGATTAATTATGATATTCAAGATATTATAGAAATCTCATCAAAAGTTTATGATTCTTTTGATTTACTTATAAAAATTCCTTTATTAAATAAGATCGAAAGGGAAACGGTACTTCGGGATTTTTTGGAGAAAAATCCAAAAATAGTTTTTGATATAAATGCGCTAGTCAATTATACTGATAATTGGGAAGTAAAAGATATAAAACAATTGTTAAAGGTTGGTATTTTCAAACACTACTTAAATTCAGAACTAAATGAAACAAGTAATGAAATTACTCATGTTTTACTGGATTTGATAGATACTGGGGAGTTTCTACCAACTATTACACCAAAAATTTCCAATGATCGACTAGTTGTGGAAGAAGATAAAAAGAATCAATTTGCTAAAAGAAACATCGCCAAAATTGAAGAGGAACACTATAATAAATCTAATAATATTAATGAATATATAAATACTATTCGAGAATCGCGCTTTTCAGATTTCATGTTAAACCAATTATATGAAAATGCTGCTTCTGTAAGTTATAATGAACTTTTATTAATTATTGATAAAATTGATAAGAAAGAATCATTAGAAGAAAACGATAGAAAAATTTTAGCAAAATACCCATTTATATTAAATGAAGCGCCCAATAAAGCACTAATTAATTTGGAAAAGGCAAAAAAGAGAGTTGATCGTATAAGACAAGTTTTTGGAAAATAAAATATAATAAGATGAGGTAAATTTGGTTTCTCGAATCCTATCTAAAAATAATGAAAATGAAAAATTAGGAAACTTAAATGGAAAAATCTTAATTAGGAAAGTTATTTTAGAAAATTTCTTATCATTTCAAAAAGATGAGGTTGATTTTGGAGAAGCTAAGTTTGTTATTATTGTAGGACCAAATTGGAGTGGAAAAACCTCAATTTTTCAGGCGATTAAATTTGCGCTAGGAAGTAATGAGAGAGATTATCGTTATACAAAATGGTCTAATTTTATTAGAAATGGCCAGAATCATGCAATGGTTGAGATTCACGTTCAAAATGGGGATGAGATAATACAAATTAGGAGGTATGTTGTCAGAGGTCAATCTCCATTTTTTAGGATGAAGAAGATATATGAAAAAGAATTCCATAAAGTTCAAGTCCAAGATATTCAAAAGGTAATTGCAGATCTACATATCAATCCAGATAATCAGTTTGCTTTCGTTAGCCAAGGAAAAATTGATGCAATTAAAAGTTTAAAACCAAATGAATTATGTTCATTTCTGGAAGAGGGTATTGGATTAAGAGCTATTCGAGATGAGATATTAAACGAGAAAAAAAACGTTCTTACTTTAGAAAATGATTTAAAATCATTAAAAAGTCGAAGAAACACTTTGAATATTAGTTTGGAACTTTTAACTCCGAAATTGAAACGATTGAAGCAAAAAAATGAGTTGTTAGAAATTAGGAAAAAATACAATGATGAACTTTTATGGGCAAATCGAGATAAATTAGAAAAAGAAATAACCGAAATAGAAGGACTCATTGAGAATCTCAGATTAGTTATAGATGGGATAAAGAAAAGAAAAAGTAAATATGATAATGAAATCACGGAATTAAATAATAATATTTCAATACAGGAAGAAAATATTAATCAATTATCAAAAAAACTCGGTAAACTAGATTATGAAAAAACGGATTTGATTACAAAAATACAGAATTGGCAAAATGAAAAGATAATAGTTAAACAGGTTTTAGATGAACTTTCTAATAAGATAAAAGAAAATGAAAAAATTATTACTAATTTTAGAAAGCAAAAAGAAAGTTTAGAAAGTGAAATAAAAATAATAAAGGTGGAATATAAGAAATTAGAAGTGCAAATTGAAAGTCTTATTAAGGAACAAGATCAGTTAGTAAAGAAAATTAAACAAAACCAGGCTCTATTAGATGAATATAATAAAATTAATATTGAAAAAGAACTGAAAAAAACAAAAATTCAAGATAATGAGAAGATAATTAAATCAATCAACGATGAAATCAACCAACTATTTCAAAGCTTTAAGGATATAGAACATAAGTTAGAAAAAAATAAATGGTTTCTAGAAAATCCCTCAAGAGATTTACTACAAAAAATTGATTTGGATCTTAGGAAAACAACTTCTAGAATATTTGAAATTGATTCTGAAATTAAAAAATTCGAATTTGAGAAATCAAAAAAAATAAATAAATTAAAAATTCTCCAAACATCTCTAAGAGAACGCCGAGTTGTTCTTCCTTCAAGTATTTCAATTCTTAAGGATGAGATTGAAAGAAGAGATTTGAAAGTAAAAGGTCCATTAATTGAATATTTAAAGTATGGTGATGATATAAGCTATGCTATTGAATCTGTGCTAGGCGAAAAATTATTATATAGTTTTGTAGTGGAGGATTGGGACACATTAGCTTTATTAAAAAGATTGAAAGAAAAATATAATGCGTATTGTAATATCTATCTTTCTAAAAAAATAAACATAAAACCTTTAACAGAAATTAGCGCCGATGGAGTTATTGGATATCTAGCTGAGCTTGTTAATGTAATCGATGATGACATTGATATTAAGAAAGTTATATATTCTAAAGTAAAGAATTGCTTAGTTGTTAAAGATTATCATTCTGGAAGAGATATTTATAATAAAACCGGTTTCAAGGGAAAATGTGTAACATTAACTGGAGAACAAATTATCTCCTATAAATATGTTTATGAAACCCCTTACGTGAAAAGATTAAAGGGAATATTAAGTGCGGCAACACAAAAAGAACAATCAAATGTATTGGAATCAGAAATTAAATCTATTAATGATTCTACTTCAGAATTAAGGGATGAACAATCAAAATTAGATATTGCTCAAAAAAAACTATTCAAAAAAAAGGAATCTTTTAACGATCTTCTATATAATTTTAACCAAAAACAGAGGTTAACTACAAAAAAAAATCATTTATACAAACAGATGCATGACTTAGAAAAAGACAATTCTGAAATTAAAGACAAACTTAAAGAATTAGAATTAAAAATTAAAAATCTAAAAACACAAACTGACCCCAATTTTTTCAAATGGAATGATAGAGTCAATCAGATCCCAAACGAGTTGACTCTATTAAATGAGGAAAAGAAAAGATGGAACCTGAAATTAAATGAGACTTCAGATATCTTAAAGGAAGTAAAGGAAGAGTTAAATACGCAAAATAATGAGCTTAAAGTTTATAAATTAGATTACGATAAAAGAAAAGAGGATTTCCAGAAAGCCGATAAATTTGCTTTTGAGACCTATAGAAAATTAGAAGATGTAGAAGATAAGATTGAAAATATCGAAAATAATATTACAGATTTGAAAAACATGAGACTAGAATATCAAAACAGGAAGATCGAAATCGATAAAAGAAGTATACAAATTACTATAAATTTAGAACAAGAAAATATTAAATTAAATGCCTTTAATCAAGAATTGAAATTAAAAAGAAAGGATTTTTTACGAATTAATACAGAAATAGGACCATTAATTTCTGAAAAAATTATAGATATCCGTCCAATAGAATTGATAAATGAAGATATTTCTGAAATTGATAAGCGTTTAATCAGTTATTTAGATGTAGATGATTCAATTCTAGTTGAAAAGGACCAAATAATAGCATCTCTTAAAGAAATCAATAAAAGTCAAGATAATTTAGAAGTAGACATTAAAGCGGCAATTAAGACTGAAGCAAAACTAGAAAAGACATATTATGATAAATTTAGTGTTTTATTGGAGGATTTACAATCTAAAGTAAATAAAAAATTTGAATTATCTCAAATAAAGTCATATTGCTCTCTTGGACTGACAGGAAAGTTTGAAGATCTTGGTGTTGACATCAAAGCAGCTACTTCTAAAGAACAATTAAAATCTTTTACAGCATTAAGTGGTGGACAAGTTTCTCTTATATCAATTTGTTTAATCTTATCTCTACAAGAGATCAAGCCATCTCCATTATGCATGCTTGATGAGGCAGGTATGTTTTTAGATGAAAAGAATTCAGAAATAGCATATCATTTAATTAAGTCAACATTAGAACAGAATCCTATCCAGTTGTTTATGTTTTTACCTAAATCTTCATCTTCATTGTTTTTACTTGCTGAAAAAATAATTGGAGTTGCTAGAGCTGGTAAAAATGAAATCTCTTCAGTTTTTAGACCAAAAATAATTAAAAAAAAATAATGAAGGAAAAATGGGAGAATATGAAGATTTTTCTGAAGAAATAAATAGAAAAATTGAAGAAATTCAAAAAAAAGTTATTTCGGGGGAAATGGCTCTTTTAGAGGTAGAGTTATTTCCTCTTTTTGAAAATTTAAAGAACTCACTTAATACAAGCAATCTTAATAAATATTCTATCACCTATAAGAATGTCGCTCAGCTTCTCGTTCAAAAATTTGAAGAATTAAAAATTTTAATTAATAATATTGATCAAAAAGATGGATTTTTAAATTTTCTAAAATTAAATCCAGAAGATTCAGAAATTCATCAATTGCTTAATGAATGTTGGATAGAACCTTTAGATATTGAATCTCTTTCTTTAAATTTTCTTGAAGAATCAAAAGATAAGCTAAGTAATAGGAAGAACTATCCGATAAACATAGAACAAATAGAAAAGGTTGATGTGAAAGATACTTTTTTATTAGAAGTTCCAGAGCAAGAATTTACTGAGAAAATGTTAAATTTCTATAATGATATTAAAGACAAACTTCCTTGTCTATTTGATGAAATTTTTGAAGCTGAGCAAAGTCAAATCCGAATTTATAAAAATTTTGTTTATATTTTGCATCTACTCCAATTGGGTAAATTAAAATACCAAAAGGAAACAAAATATTTATATAAGTAATGAGTTGTTAAAACTGATGAATGAATTTACAATTTTAATGTATTTATTAAGTAGTAAAAAAGATAAAATTCAAATCGGTGCTACTAAAGAAGAAATTCTGAAAGCAATAAATATTCATAATAGAAATGAATCTATACATTTTGAAAACTTAATTACTCATTTATCAAATTATATTGAACCTTTGGGGCTCCAAATTCGGTTTAATCCCTTAAGTTCTTGTTGGTATATTGCTTTTAATAGATATACCTCTGATTTTTTTTCTGCTAATCCTTTTGAGGGAAAATCAAGATTAGCCGCAACATTATTTTGTATTATGATTTGTTGTCTTAAGAATTTGGGTATTGCTAAAATTCAAGATATAAAAGAGATTAGAAAGAAGAAATTTATTATCGAAGATTTAAAGGAATTGCAGAATCGGGGATATATACAACTTGATGAAAAACTAAAAAAAGTAAGCCTAACTCCCCTTATTGGATATCAACTAGATTTGAATAAACTCTTTATAAAACTAGCTTTAAAGATAAAAGATCAAAAAGCATAAATTTTATAATTTAAAAATTGGATATTAAAAATTTCACTGTTTTGTAGTAATTTCAAGTATCATTTCAGCTACTCTATTATTGAATTTTTCAACATCCGCGAAACCCTCAACAGTTTCTCCACAAGTAGTAAAAAATTCATTAATAGCTATTTTACGGGTACTAAAAAATTCTTGAATTTTATTTTTCATATCATCGATTTTTTTATCCCTATCTCCTTCGAGTAAATCAACCTTATTAATACACACATATATTTTATCAGGAAAAAATCTTACGTCGTTAAAGAATTCAAACTGAGGATCTAATTCCCTATCAAGTGAGAAGACAGCTATTATTTGCGTTGCTATTCGCGAAATTGTGATAATTCCCATTTTAACAACTGCTCTAGCGCGATCTCCACCTGGAGCGAAAATTGTGTGTGCTTTATTGTTTGTGTCTTCTCGAAATACAATTCGATTAGGATGAATAGTTTTAGTTTCTTTTTCATTAAGAGAATCTTCTTTTTCGCCTCCAGGAACTGTTGCTTCACCAGAGAAATCAGCTTTAACGACAGAGCACTTTGTTCCACCCTCAACATTTTCGATATCACCCTTTTTTAGATACCTCACAAACAAACGGAGAATACTAGTTTTCCCAACACTAACATCTCCTAATAGTCCAATATTTACCATTATACTTCACCTTCTAATAGCTTGTTTAATAATAATTCATAATCCGGGATTAGAAATTGTTCAAGTAGGGCATTATTATGAGCATGAATAAGTGCAATTAAAACTTCTTTCACATTTTTTGCATTTTTTGAGTATTTTCCTAAATTGTCTGAAGTTGGTTCATCATTGAAGTCTCTTGCATGTTCTTCAAATCCGAAATTTGATAAATCTGGTAAGGCATTAAAAAATCCAAAAGCAGAATAGCCCTGATATTGATAAAACACAAAAAATCTTGTCTTAATGTTTTTAATTATACTAGATAAATAAGTTGAGGGATAAATTTCTCCCAAAGTTAATTCTTCATCTTGTTTTATCACGAAATAAGGAGAAATTGGAGAAACTTGTGTGCCATACATCTCTTTTGGGGGTATGGAGATGAATGGAAGCTTTTCTGAGACTATTGTCCAGAGGTCTTCTCTTCTTTTTTCTAATAAAATATCTTTAATCTCATCATAAGCAAAATAGAAGTCTGACTGTAAAGCTAGAAGAGAGCTTAAATATACTGATATTGAAGCAAAGGTAGCTTCTAATACAGGCCGTCTGCCTCCATTTGACTCTGAGGGTTTAACAGCACCTTTCCATGCTCTTAATCCAGAATACGCAAAAGATTTAACATCAAAAAAGGCTCCTGAAAGAAATAAAAAAGATGGAGCATCCCCTTTATCACCAGTTAATAAATCTATAGATTTTTCAATCAAGATGCTTTCCAGTTTAGCGTCATGAAATTTAGAGTGAACGATGGGCATCTGTAGCCAAGTTTTTTTCTTTGCCAAATTTTTTACACTCTTTTTATTAATTACGTTAAAATATTAAAAGACTGCTGAATAATTAATTTTTCTTATTTAAATAAATCAATATATTATCTCAATATAATTTTTTGCAATTAATAAGAAAAGATCAAGATATAATATTAAAAACTGAACTAGTTTAGCTATTTATTTCTTTAGCTAAAAGCTCTCTCATTTTAGAAGTAATTAGATCAAATTCTTGTATGGATTTTAAATTTGATATTATAATTCGTTCTATTAGTTTAGAATTCTTATAATGTTCATATTCTAAATCTAAATCAGGATTATTATCTTTGATTTTCAGAAGAGCTCCTCTTAAAAAAATAGTTATGAAATCTTCTGATGTTTCTCTTATTGATCTATCCATAGGATCAATAAGTTTTATCTCAACCTTGTTAAAATCCATGAAATTCAAAATGCATAATAAAATTGATTCTTTATCGTCACCTTTAGAAAAAATCTTTCTCTTAATATTAGTTCCTTCTACTCTTTCCTTAGGTATTTCTTTTACAAAATACTCTTCCTCAGCTGACTTTTTTTCGAGTTCCTGCAAAGACTTTGAATAAATTTTGTCAGCACTTTGAAATGATTGATTAGATATAAGCGAATTAAGGAAAGTTAAGACTTCTCTTAATTCAGAGATTTCTATTTGTAATTCTTCAAGTTGTTCTTTTTTTTTATAATAAAGATTTTGAATTTTACTTAGCATTTGTGATAATTTTTCAATCTCTGTTTCATTATCTCTAAGATCCATTGATTTCATATATGTTTTATAAGAAATTAAATTTATTTAAAAATTAATGCTATTGATAAATTAAGTAATTTTTTT
>JAHQWY010000422.1 GCA_029856445.1 Promethearchaeia archaeon | reverse complement strand
AGCTCAGGATAATGATCATTAAGAGTGGGTAGCAACCTGTATTCGTTTCGTGTCAAGTAATTAGAAATTCATTTCAAAATTGGATAGCTAGACTATCAATATAAGGTGTTTGGATGATCTCGTTCCCATAATAGTATATTTTAAATGCAGGGAACTGGTCACAAGTAATCAGAATGTTTCAACTATCAAATGAAATTAAACTTATTAATTAAAGTTCAGCTATCCTTATAAGTAATACTTCCTCTCCTGTAAGATTCTTTCCACAGTATTTCGCATACCTGTTAAAAAACTCCATTGGATCTGATATTGATTCTTCTGGAGTTAGGACTCCCTTTTCTGTTATTTCATCATTAATTACCATTTCTACTGCTATTGCGAGTGGAACTGACGTTACTCCAGCCATTCCTCCAAATGGAACACGATGATTCCCAATTGCAACTTTTATTCGTTTTCCATTTTTTATACCTGTTGCTATAACACTTAGTGTTGGAGGCATACCAATATATTCTTTTATTATTTCTTGATCTCTAACAATATTTCTTGCATCCTCACCAAATCTGATTGATGCTTCACTAACAGTTAATTCATTGTTAGATATTTGTTGAGTATAATTACGAATAATCTCAGTAAGTCTTTTGCCCATATACATCAAATTTGAAACAGAATTCGTTTTTAAAATTCTAGGTAATGTCACAGGCTCTGGATGGCCTATATGACAAACATAAGTATCTTCATATCCGGGAAATTGAAGTGGATCTGCATCTGTAAGAGGTTTAATATCAATAAATTTTCCATCTCTATATGTGGGGATTTCCTCTAAAGTTTCATAAAACAAGTGCATAGTAGCTGCATTAGCGATAACTGGTAAATCTTTAAATTTTCTATAAAATTTTCTAGGTTCAATATAATATTTTGGTTTAGGCCCTACTCCTTCTCCACCACCATACCCCCAAGCAGTTATAAGATCATCAACTCTATCAAGTTTAGAACATGCTATAACGGCCATTAAATTTGTAATTCCGGGACTTGCGCCAATTCCAATAATAGCAGTAATTCCTGCCTTTTTTGCTCTCTCGTCCATATTAAGTAAATCTAATGTTGGTTTCCAATCATCACATATATCTACATATTGCTTCTTTGCCTTAATAACTGCATCCATTATTATTGTACCATATTTATAAAAAGGACCGACCGTATTCATCACTAAATCATGAGAGGAAATTAAAGTCTGCAGTTTATTCTGTTCTATTACATCTATTTCTACTGCTTTTAATTTATCAGAACCAACCAAATCAATGAATTCCTTAGCTCTTTCATAACTTCTATCTGCAACAGTTATTGATGTAATTTTCGGAGATTCGAGAAGTATTGCAACAGCCATTCGACCCATATCTCCAGAGCCTCCTAATGCTAATACTTCCATTTTGTATTACCTTAATAAAATAAAGATTAATTATCTATAATTTAACGTATTCTTTAATCTATCCCTTTTTTTATAATACCTCCATCTAATATTTTAATTCATTTTATTGGTAATGATCTAACTATTTTTTCTCTATTTTTTGTACTTATTAATTAGTTTAAAATTAAATATGAAAAAAATTTTTAATAATGCAAACAAAACATTATCAAATCAAGGGATAGGATCTAAAATTGAAAGAGCTCTATGAGATTGGTTTTGTATTCAGAGGATTTGTGCTCGTTAATCACGTTTTTAAGGATCTTCCCGCTCAAAAAGAACATGGTATCAATAAAGACTTAAGAGGGGCATTTATATCTGCTATAAATGCATTTACTGAAACTGCTTTTAATAAAACCTCTCTTGAATATTTAGAATCTGGTAATATCTTATTCATCTTTAAAATGGCAGAAATCCAATCTGATGATAATAACATCAAGGAATCATTAATTTTGTATGGATTAGTAGATAAATCTAAAAAGAAATCTGATAGGCTAGTAAATAAATTCTTTGAAAAAGTGAATCCGATTCTACAATTATTTATTCAAAAATTCAATGGAGCTAATTTCTCAGAATTAAATCAATTTGAGCTTTTTGAAAGAATAATAATGGATTTTTTAATTAAAAAACCACAGGAGTAGTTAATCACCAACACTCCAGCCTTTTGGCGTTGCTCGAGAATATTTTATTTTTCCTTGCTCTTTTAATAATGTAATTTCTTTTTCAATTTGATTACTAGCAAAACCCTTGTCTTCTATTGCATTCACAAATTCCGATTTTGTAGCAACAATTCCTTTTTCTTTAAGATACTCAAGAATAATATCGCTCAATGAACCTTCAGCACCACCTTTTTCTTTTAGCGCTTTTTCTTTTTGAGTAATAGAAAGGATGGCACTTAACTTCTCTTTGTTAGTCTTAATAGGCTCTTCTATAACCATATGTTTTACAGCAACTTTAGGTTCCACGGTTGGTGCTTCTTCTTCAATCATTTCCTCTTTTTCTTTTTCTGGTAAACACCATACAGGATATTCAACTTTTTCATAAATTACCGATTTTTGTGTTTTTAATACTGCTAATTCTTCCAAAATTTCGTCTTCTGTATAGTCTAAATTCCTTAATTCCGTTTCTAAATCTTTTAAATATCCCTTTTTCAGTAGAATCTCGAAGATATATTCTCGTATGTTGGTAGGGACCTCTTGTGCACTAGCAATCTCATTAATTATCCGTTCTTTTTCAGCAGATTCTATTAATTCTACTTTAATTTGCTGTGGGATATCAAGAGGTTGTTTATCCCCCCATTCAAAATCACTGACAATTCTAATTGTTCGATCATACCCTCCAAAGACTATATTTTTCTTGTGCTCTGGATCTAATCGAAAACAAATATCTTCAATTGAGGTAGATACTTTTGTTTTCCACTTTAATTCAAAATCAGTAGAACCCAAAGCAGGATTATGAAATACCTTTAATGACCCATCTGCACATCC
>JAHQWY010000421.1 GCA_029856445.1 Promethearchaeia archaeon | reverse complement strand
AGATGTAGATCTTGAATATGTACCTACAATCACAGCTGACATAGCCTCTTACGAAGGAGATGAATTCGAGAGATCTATTACTCTGTGGGACTTTGCTGGTCAAGATCAATTTCGTGATCTATGGAAAAGTTTACTCGCAGGTACTGACATGGTTCTACTTGTTACTGATTCCACTTTTGAGAATATAAATCCAACGAAAGATATTATTCATAAATTACTTGATACGCATTATCCAGACAAACTAGTAATAGGTATTGCTAATAAACAAGACTTGCCAAATAGGCTTACACCTGAGTTTTGTGAAAGGATTCTTTCAAGTGAAAAACGAACTATAAAGACTCATGGAATGATTGCTATTGAGCCCATGTATCGTGAAAAAATATTAGCCATATTAAAAGAAGCTATAAAAGATATTTCACAAACTAGTGATTAATTTTATTTTCCTGTTCTTTTTAGAAATAATAATTATTTTAAGATTTTCTATACTATTTACAATCATCTTAGCAAATATTGGTGACTCACCTGATTGAGCTTGATATAGAAGATATTAAATTAGAGGATTCAGAACAAGGGATTAAAATTCTCAAATTACCAGAATTAACAGAAGAAGAAAAAAATATCATTAATCCCATCGTTGCACCTACATCTGGATTAAGAATTCAAATCTGTGATATAATTGAAGAAAATAAAAAGTATTATCTCCCAAGTCGTAATCTCTGCTTATTTTTAAGAGTATTTAAAGCAATCAGTCAACAGTATATAGAATTAAAAGGTAATCAAAAACTAAATGTATTGATTGTAACTGATAATAGATTGAGTAGAAGTATACTCTTGAAATATTGTTCAGAAGTTTTTGCTTTCGATGGATTTAAGATTTTTTATCAGCAAGATTCTCCTAATGAATCTAAAGTATCTTCTCCTTATGGAGCAGCTTCAGTAGCTTTATATGAGGATATTGATCTTATAATTGTACTAACAGCAAGTCATAACGATATATCATGGAATGGGATTAAGTTCTATATCGAGTATCCGATGCCGATGTCAGGAAGAATCTTTAAAGAGATATCTGAAAAAGCGTTAAGCTACAAAGAGATTTATCTGAAAACAGAATATAATATTTTCTCGATTGATGCCATCAAAAAGAACAATGATTATGTGAAAAAATTATTATCTGAAGTATTGGAAATTACCAACCTTAAGGGGAAAAACATAGTTATTTGGCCATATTTAGGTGAAGCTCGTGGTATTGTTGATTTATTTAAAGATTATGGGGCTAATGTTATATTAATTGAAGAAGAAATTAATCCTCCTAATCCGATAAAGGTAATTCATGAAGATAAACTAAAAAATGTAATGGAACAAAACAACTCGGTAATAGCATTATTATTAGACGCTGACAGAGATAGGATTGCTTTATACGTGAATCAAAACGGAGAATATTTTACTTATATTCCAAATGAAATATATTCAGCAATGCACAATATACTAGCTAAACATTTCGGGAAAAGAATTATAAATGTGAGGACGATTCCAAGCGATTTACGAGGCGATCATACAAGTTTTTTAAATATTTTAACAGGAGTGGGCTATAAACATCTAGGAGTAATTATGTATTTTCTGTTCGGTATAGATGTTGAACAATCTAAAGTTGATACAGCAATTCTTTATTTTGAAGATCAGAATAATAAATTAAATAAATTAAATAACCCGACTCCTCTAAAGCAACATATTTTAAAATTAATGCAATTAGAAAAGATCAATTCCGAGTCGTTTTTAGTGGTATATTGGGAAGAGTCTGGAGGTCATACTTTAAATATACTAAATGTCTCCAAGAATCCAGATACAGGAGAAGCAAGGTTCTTTACAGATTTACCTATAATTGCAGATAAATATCCCGTACCCGCATTGGTCTTAATTACTGAACTTATCTGTCGTGGATTTAATATTTCAGAATCAATTGATTGGTCAATTAAAGGTATAAATCAAACAATTCCAGCAATTGACGAGGAAAAAGTGAGAATTATGAAAAATTTTCAGGAATTCGATGGAAAGACAGTGGTTATTGGCGAGAAGGAATATGAAATACATGCACTATCTGATAACAACAAGATGATCGATATATACCAGTTAAAAAGTAAAAACTCAACACTATATTTTAGACCTAGTGGTACTGGCCCAGATGTAAGATTTTATATTTTTGGTAAAAGAGAAACTCATCTAGAAGAAATACATAAAGTAATGGAATATATTAAAGATAATTACAAATAATTTCTTTAGACACTATACTTTAATATACTTAAAATAGATTTTTACGTATGCTTTTGGCTTCTCCAACAAATTTAAATATGTTGAAATATATATCTTAATTGGACATGTAAATATATGACATATTCAAAATTATAAAAATTGTTTGTTATGAGTATTGAAAAAAAAGATGAGTTGAAATACATTGAGACAATTGAACAGTCAATGAAAAGTGGGTATGTTAGTATGCTTATTTTGTTGGCTCTCGAGAAAGAACCAGCCAATGGATATAAACTAATGAAAATGATTTCTGAAGATACATTTGGCGAATGGAAGCCAACAAATTCAACAATGTATCCATATCTTTCGAACCTTACTGATAGAGGATTAATTAAATTTAAAACTAAAAAACAAGGTCAAAGAGAAAGCAAAGAATATTCCCTGACAATGAAAGGTAGAAAAATATTAAAAACATTAGTAGAAAAACAACAAGAAATGAGTGTATCCTTGTTAAATATGATATCAACAGTCTTAGATATTCAAACTCTTCCTAACTATCTAATTGCCTTTTTTAGTCAATCTTTCCATGAAAATGTGCTAATGGGTAAATCAATCGAAGAAAAAATTGATATTCTCGGTAAACGTGTTGATATACTTAATTTATTTTTAGAAATATTAGGAAAAAATAAAGTTGAGATGGAAAA
>JAHQWY010000420.1 GCA_029856445.1 Promethearchaeia archaeon | reverse complement strand
AAAATCCTCGGGGATTTGATCAGAATTACAGCAACAATTGCAATTTAAACATCGGTTAGCCTCTTTTTTCGCTTGTTCCTCTGAAAAACCTAATTCCATTTCATCAAAACAAACTAACCGTTCAGAACCAGGCATAAAATTCATTTCTTGGCATGATTGTGTAAGTACATATTTTTTAGGAATAGTTGATCGTTTCAAATCATTCTTTCTTATTCTCCCCTCTTTTAAACCAATGCCTCGGAGGAAACGATCCATGCTAAAAGCCGCTTCTCTTCCATCTCCGATGGCATCAATGGCACACATTAATGAATTGTAAATTATATCTCCCCCAGCAAAAACACCAGGAATCCCAGTTTCATATGTTAAATCATCTACCACAATTTTACCTCTTTCTATTTTTAATTGATTATCAGTAGCAGCATTAAGTGGTACTGGGTCAAGACCCTGACCAATAGCTATAACAATATGATCAACAACGATTTTAAACTCTGAATCTTCAACTTTATTTAAGGGTCTTCTCCCTGTTTTAGGATCTGGTGCACCCCATTCAATTTTATAGCAATTTAGAGCTAATTTACCATTAGGTTCCTTAGTAATTTTTGCGGTTGATGTTTTAAAATGATACTCCATTATTTCCATCTCAGCTCCATGTAAGTCTTTAAGTACATTTTTCAGAGCTTCCTCAGTTAAAATATCAACAAGATCAACTTTAGTTGCTCCTAGACGGACAGCAGTTTCACCAACATCAACAGCAACGGCTCCACCACCTATAATACCAAAACTTTTATCTTTAAATTCTTCAGGATTTTCTGAACATTTATATTTTCGATCTAAAAGAAAATCTAAAGCAACCTGAACATTAGGCAAATCCTCACCTTCGAGTCTTAAAGTTTTTGGTACATATAGTCCTACGGCTATAAAAACTGCCTTATAACCTTCTTTCCAGATATCTTCCAATGTAAAATTAGGACCGAATTCCTTATTTAAGACTATTTCTACACCCATACTTTTTATAAATTCTACATCATGATCAAGTGCTTCATCAGAGAGCCTATATTGAGGAACACCATATCTTACCACTCCTCCTACTTTATCTCCTCTCTCGAAAACAGTTGGTTTATATCCCATTCTTGCGAGGAAATATGCAGCTGACAGTCCTCCAGGTCCTGCACCAATAATAGCAACTTTTTCCTTGGTTTGTGGTACTGGTTTGATTTTACTTTGATTAGGATGTTCTGCCTCCCAATCGGAAACAAATCGTTTAAGCTCACGGATAGCAACCGGGTCATCAAAGTATTGTCGATTACAGTTTAATGCACATTGGGCAGTACAAATTCTTCCACATAAGTATGGAAGGGGGTTTTTATCTCTAATTAGATCGATGGATTCTTGAAATTTACCTTCTGAAATTAATGAAACATATCCTTGGACGTCAACTCCTGCAGGGCATCCTACAACACAAGGGGCAGTACCTGTTAAGAAAGGTACACAGCCCATAAAATAGCCAACTTCCCCTTTATCCGTTGTTTTTAATCCTGTGCCATCTAAAAACCCGATTTTATTTGTAAATCTTATTTTATCTTCAGCCATTAATTTCGGTAAACTTGAATAAACTCTGTCATGGTTACAACTCATTAAAGTTTCTTTTAACGGTTCATATTCTGAAGCTAGGGAGCGAAGATCCTTAATTATTTTGTTAAAATTAACTCCGATCTCTTCCTTAGTCATCGGACAATATACTGAACACAATCCACATGTTAAGCATTTCCATATGTCATTATTTTCTAAAGCTTCTTCTGGTGTTGAAAAAGTAAGGTCCATTATTAGGCTACGTGGATAAAATACATCAAGATAAGCAGTTGGACAAACATTATTACAGCGGTTACATGCATAGCAATAATTAGCAGCAGAATTTACCCTTTTGAGTAACTGTATTGATTTTACACTCGAGATTTTTTCATTATCTACTTTTTTATCAGATTTGGTCATTTTATATCGGAAAAAATAGCTAATCTAGTGTTAATAAAAAATGGTGTTTTCATTTTGAATATAACTATTATAATTTGATAATGGAAAATTAAAATAAGTTATTTTTTGGGAATTCCTTGAGGACAGACTTTTAAACAATAGCTACAATAATTGTTATTTATCAGACTTTCGATACATTTTGATCGATCTATGTGAGTTATTACTGGAGAATCTTCATGATAAATTGGATTTTCATAGGCAGCACCTCCCTTACAACCTCTAACACAAGCACCACACTCTTTGCAATAATCTTCTAATGCTTTTAAATCGTTTTTTTTTAAATTAGGTATATCAGCATCAGTGGAAATAACTGCCCATCTTTGACGAGGACCAAACTCAGGTGTAATAACAAGTCCATTTCTTCCCATAATTCCAAGTCCTGCAGCTACAGCGTGTGGTGGGAATAAGAATTTACCTCCAAAAGGATGATGGGCTTCACTCTTATATCCAAGTTCCTTTAGATATTCTGTTAATTGAATAGTTATTTCTCCCAATTTATAATATACACGAAAAGCTTCGATGCTGCAGTAAATGCTTGGGGCTGTCTTTATTTCATTCCATAACATTTCCATTCCAACGATGATCCCATTTTTCCCAAATACTTTAAGATTATAAAAAACAAAATCTTCAAGAATGGGAGTGTATCCTATAAGATCGACACCTAAATCTTTCGCTTTTCTTTCAAACTCCTGCCAAAATTTAGAGTTAGTTTCTGTTTTAGTGTTATTTTCATTTCCATATTTAGTTTTTCTAGCTTCTTGAAAACCTTTGAAAGTCTCTTGTATATATTCACTATATTTATCTGAAATTTTACTATCTATTTTATCATCAGACTTTAATCTCATTTTAAAGAGCTCTGTTGGCACTATAAACTTTAAATTTTCATTCTTACCAACATAAGTTGGTTCTATCCCCACATCCGACATTTTTTAA
>JAHQWY010000419.1 GCA_029856445.1 Promethearchaeia archaeon | reverse complement strand
CTCTTTAAAACTAAAAAAGTGTTTCCAGTTTCTTCTAAATTTAACTTTTCATAATGGTAAGAAGGAATTCTTTGGTTATCGATGATTTTTTTATAAAGGGCAGCCATCTCTGGAATCGAAATACTAGATTCACCAATCTTTAATAAATTATATTTATACTCACTACTTCCATTTATCAGGTAAAATTCCGGAATTCCTTCAATTTCTACCTTTTTAAAAAGTTTAGTCAACTCAAGATAATTAAGTAATTGATTTGAAAATATTTCCTGTATAGTTTCTTCATTTGGATTATCTATAACATAATATAAATTTCTTTGTAAAAACAAGTCTAGATTACTAAATTCTTCATTTTCTTCGAATATAATGCCTAATATACCTTCTTTTTGACTTCGACGATCTAGATTACCAGTGAAACATGAAACACTCCGATAGTTTTCAAATTTTATTTCTATATGACTAGAAGAGTCAAAACCAGCATGAGACATGTACAATTTTGAAACGAATTCTTTATTTAAATTGATTGGATTTGTGAAATAAGAGCATTTAATCTCAGGTCCTCTTATCTCATCATGTATAAGCAAAAACATTCCTTGTGGCATTTTTTCAATCTACCTCTCACTCTTTCCATAAATCTCTAATTTGCATACCAACTTCCTTACCTACTTCTTCAATTTCTTTTAATCTATTATCATTAAAAGCTGATGAATCTAAAATAATTACAAGCATTAAATCTGAAGTAACATCAGATAATAACAAATAGTTAGATGTCGTTCTTAACTTAAATTCTTTAAAATTTTGTAATTTCATATTCTTTGTAACCCGATCGCACGTTACTATTAATAAAGAAACCATACCGATAACAAGCTCCTCATCAGATCCAATCAATGTTGAACCACATGCAAGGCCAGTCGTTTTTTCAATTAACAATGCGTCCTTTACACCTTCTTGCTCCTTCAATGACTTTAATATTGAAGTTATGAAAGTTGATTTAGGTGATATATCTCGAATAATTCCACTCCATGCAGTAAATAACGATTCATCGAACACTGAGGTTGAATAATAATTTATTTTGTAAGATATATTCTGAGATAAAAAATTCTTTAAATAAGAAATTAAAGCATCTTTATCGTGAATAAGATCAATTTTATGAAAAAATACATTTATCACTGGGTTTTGATTGTATTTTAAGATTTGGTTTACACTCCATTCAAATTCAACCCGAGCATTTTCAAAACGATCAGAATCTGAAGCATCAATAATATATAATAATACAGCTGCCTTTTGAAATATACTTTTTCTTAAAGGACCGTGATATTCATCAAGATATTGTTGCTGTCCTCCTAAATCCCATATCATTGGTTTTGTTAAACTACCAACTTCGTAATTTTTATAATCAATTCCTTTTGTTGCAGTAGATTGCATTAATTCCCATGGTTTTTTTCCTTCGAATACCCGTTCATAAATGCAGGTTTTTCCAGCATTCGAAAGTCCCATCAAAACTATTTTTTTTAAATTTTCTGAAGGTTTTTTTTGAATTTCCCCTAGTATTTCAGATACAGTACCTTCAATAAAAGTAATATCACCTGTAGGAGATAAATCATTTAATTCTTCTTTTACGATCCATGCCAACCGATTACTTGGTATGGTTAAATTTTTACTTTCGAAAAAACTCTGCAAAGTATGAATAATTTCTTCCTGTAAGATTCCAGTTTTTTCAAAAACTAACTCACTTCTATACCAAATGTTAATTCCTAGAGAATTATTTTTAGAGCTAGTAATTCCAAAATGATACAAAGTACCTGGTATTTTTTTCATGTTCCTTTTACCTTAAAGTTGTGTATTAAGAAATTTTTTCCAAATTTTCATTTTTTTTATTTTTAAATTTTTCAACATTTACAATTTCTTCTTCCTTTTCTAATTTTACTAAAAACTCTGATATTTCCTCACATTTTCCATATGTTTGGGCCGCCATTTCAAAAAAACCATTATTTGATAATGAGTCTGCCTCATGTTCTAAATTTGATCTATATTTTTCAATTACTACTAATTTGAATTTATTTGTTTGAAAAAATTGAATTAATTCTGATTGGAACATGTTTACAGCATCGAAATCTCTTAATTTTTTTGATATTTCGATTATGTCATTATATAATTCAAAGATTTTTACGGTATCTCCTTCAATTTTCTCCCTTTCTAAAATTTCTAATCGTTTTTCACGCTCTTCGATTAAACCTTCAATTCCCGCAATTAAATCATAAAATAATGCTGCTTCTTCGTTTTTATTCCGCTTTGAGAGAAATTCCGTAGCATATTGAAATTGTTTGATTGCCTCTAAATAGGCCCCTTCTGAAAATAACTCTTCTCCCAAAGCTTTAATCTCATCAATATTTATTCCTACATCTGTCTCATCGGTTAATTCTTCGCGATAAAATTGATTTTGTTCATTTTGAATTAGGATCTCTCCAACATCTCCCTCCTCTGAAGTTGATCCTCGAGAGGATATTTTAGCAATATGTGCTAAGATTAGTTTAAGAGGTAGTTTTTTCAGTGGAGGACCCATTTTCTTGTGTGATTTTTTCCTTACGATTGTTATAGCAGTAATAGAACCCGCCACACTTATCAGAATTACAACAGCAATTATCCACAATGGAAATTCTGTTGTGGTTCCAGATGTACTTTTTATAGTAAAAGTATCAGAAGCAGGGGTTCCCTGATTTCCAGCACCATCAATTGCATATATGAAAAAGTAATAATCTCTCGGAACCAAATACTCAAGTAATTCATAATAGCTGCTTGTTGAGCTAATATTTATTTCAAATAAAAAACCAGGAGTCGTAAAAGGATTATCTTCTGTGTCTATGATTAATCGATAATGATCAATCCCCGACGCATCAGTCACTTCTTCCCAATCAAAAATAATCGGCAAAGAAACTTCTCCTGTTGGAGGATCTGAAATTATTGGTGCAT
>JAHQWY010000418.1 GCA_029856445.1 Promethearchaeia archaeon | reverse complement strand
CTCTCTGGTACGTCAATGTCATCAAGATTTATTTGACTATCCTTTGCTTGATTCATCATAAATGATTATTAATGATAACTTAATAAATCTTACAATTTCTCATTGGTTAGATTAAATTAATTAAGCTTCAAAAATAATTTAATTAATATTGAAAGATTAATGATTGGTGATTGGTAATATGGTCATTAGAAGGGCAACTCATGCTGGCAGTTGGTATCCTGGGTCCAAGAAAGGCTTACAAGAAGCACTACGGGAGTACTTTTTGGATACAAAATTTGGTCCCGGTGAAGAATTTTTAACATTGGATAAAGATGAGAGAACTGTTATAGGAGGTGTTTCTCCACATGCAGGTATGACATATTCAGGACCATGTGCCGCTTTTACGTACCTAAATTTATTTAAAGAGAGAATTCCTAGCACAGTTATCGTTTTGGGTACAGATCACATTGGTTATAATAAAATAGCATTAATGAAAGAAGGAGAATGGGAGACACCATTAGGAAATTTAGAGATAGATGAAGAATTATCAAATCAGATTTTAAATAGCGGTAAAATAATTGAAGCCGATAATTCTCTTTTTACAGGTTATGCTGAACAAGAACATAATATAGAAATTCAATTACCATTTATAAAATACTGTTCTAATGATAAAGAAGTAAAAATTGTACCCATTAAAATAGCTGGCACCAGAGATTTTAAAATAATGGATGCAATTGCTATGGACATAGCTGATGCAATAAAATATGTTAAGAAAGATATTGTTGTTGTAGCATCTTCAGATATGTCTCATAAACAAGTAAATGATCAAAATCAATTAAAAAAATTTAAGGAAATTGATTTGGCTGCAATTAAAGAATTTGAAAAATTGAATCCTGAAAAAACTCTTGAAGCGGCTTTAAAAACATCTATATGTGGTCCACAAACGATTACTACTATGATGTTAATTTGTCAAAATCTAAATGCCAGGAAAGGCGAAATGATGCAATATTATACTAGTGCTGAGAGAACTGGAAGCATTGGTGGATATTGTGTTGGATATTTTTCGGGAATTATATTGAAATAGTAATATTTCGTAAATTAGAAGTAGAAATAACAGGGTTACCTAAATAAAATGCCAGAAGATAATGAAAAAGTTGAGGATTTCATAAGCCTTTGGCGGAAAAAGATGATGAATGAACCTGATAAACCAAGTGCGATTGGGGAAACTTTGAAACGAATTCAAGAAGTTGAGGAAGAAAACCTACAACTAAGAAACAAAATTCAGGCAAATATAGATTTGATGACTAAAACTGAACAGGTCATAAGAAATACAATTGATGAAAACGAGAGATTAAAAGAAGAATTAAAAAAATCAGGTTCAATAGGGGGAAGGGATACCAGTGTCATCCAGCAAGAAAATATGGATCTGAGAAATAAGGTTAAAAATTTAACGATAGGTTTAACAGAACGAGATAAAACGTTAAGTTTAAAAGATAATGAAATAGCCGAATTAAAAGAAAGGTTAAACGAAGCAACTGCAGCTGTACAATTTATGGTTGAGACTGCTCCCCAAGAAGCACCTGATGTATCTAAAGCTTTAATTGAAGATTTACAATCGGAATTATCAAAGAAAAAAGCTCATATATCTGAATTGGAACAAAAAATTGCCACTCTCAATAATGAAATCACTATACTAAATGAAAAATTAATTGAAAAAGAGAAAAAAACTCCAGTTGATTATGTTATACCGGTTGAGACGTCAAAATCCAGTGTGATAAAGCCACAACCAGCTCAAACTTCTTCAGCAACATTAGAAATACTATGTCAAGATCTTCAAGCAGATCTAAACAAGTACAAGAGGATAGTAGATAAATTAAACCAAGAAAAATCTAATCTCCAACGTACTATTGAAAAAGGAGGTTTCCAGCTTGAACCTGATGAGTTAAAGGAGTTAAAAAAAGAAAATGAAGCATTAAAAGCCGAAATTACTCAAATACAAGATATTCTTAAAGAGCAATCAAAAACAACAGCAGAAAAACTATCTCTCGTAGAATATGAACGATTAATTGAAGATCTTCAAACACAACTTAAATTGAAGGATCAGATAATAGAAGACTTAAAATTATCAAATCAACCTCAAATTGTTACACCACAGGGTCCGATGTCTAGTTTAGTAGAAGATCTCCAGAAAACAATAAATAAATTAAAAATATCAATAGAAGAAAAGAATAAAATCATTGATGAATTAAAATCATCATAGATGAGTAATCAAAATAAGGTCAGCAGTTCTTTTTTTTTTGCTGGACATTTTGCTATAGATAATATCATTAGATTTAAACACTTACACAACGCTACTTTGGGGGGAAGTGTTTGTTATAGTTCTTTAGCCTTAAGAACCTATACTAAAAATGCTAATATATATATTATCTCTCATATAGGTAGAAAAAATTTTAAGAACTCTTTATTGGATGCTATAAAGAATAAAGATATTGATTTACGAGGAATTAAATATTCAAATGTAGAAAACACTAATTTTATTTTAGAATATTTTGATCACAATAGAACCCTCACTCTCAAATCAAGAAGCCCAGATCTTGAATTTCAGGATATTCCGCAAGAATATATAAACAATCCACCTGATATTATAGTTTTCGTACCATTATGCAATGAGATCTCTTATGAGTATATTTTACAGACGTCTAAAAAATTTCCATTTGCGTGTATCGGAATTGATTTACAGGGATTTATCAGAAATATTGATATAAATGGGAAAGTTTCCTATATAAATAATGAGGAAACTATCACAAATCTTAACAAAATCATAGATTTGATTGGAGATAGATTAATACTTAAAGGTTCAGAAGAAGAAATGAAATTACTAGCAAATGAATATAACGATCTCGAAAAGGTAATGAAGTATTTTGACAAGTATGATATAAACGGAATATTTATCATGACTTTGGGAGAAAAAGGCTCAATGATTTATAAGAAAGGAAA